>JBFIJJ010000157.1:0-6223 GCA_041600795.1 Methylophagaceae bacterium
GCTTATTTTGAAGAGTTATGGGGTTGTGAATTAGATGACAAACCGGGTTTGACCGTTGTCGAAATAATGCATGCTATCCATCACAAGACCTTAACGGGATTGTATGTACAGGGTGAAAATCCTGCAATGTCAGATCCTGATGCCAATCATGCTCGTGAATCGATGTCTGAACTTGAGCACTTGGTTGTGCAAGATATCTTTTTGACCGAAACAGCGTATTTAGCGGATGTAGTTTTACCTGCATCAGCCTATTCAGAAAAAACAGCAACCTTTACCAATACGGATCGATTAGTTCAGTTAGGTCGTCAAGCCGTGCCACCACCGGGTGATGCGCGTCAAGATCTTTGGATCATTCAGGAAATGGCAAAACGTTTAGGTCTTGATTGGAATTACAAAGATTCTGCCGAGGTATTTGAAGAAATCCGTAAAGCGGTGCCAACAATGGCAGGTATGACATGGGAGCGCTTAGAGAAAGAAGGTGCTATCGTTTATCCTTGTTTAAAAGAAGGTGACCCTGGTCAAGATGTTATTTTCACCGAGACTTTTGAAAGCGAAAATGGACTAGGTAAATTTGTGCCAGCAGATATTGTTCCGCCAGCCGAACGTCCAGATGATGAGTATCCATTTGTATTAATTACTGGTCGAATGTTAGAGCATTGGCATACAGGTTCAATGACACGCCGTTCTAATGTTCTTGATGCGATAGAGCCAGAAGCGGTAGCAACCATTAACCCAATAAGCTTGGATGAAATGGGGATATTACCGGGTCAAATGATTACCTTATCAACACGACGCGGTTCAATATCAATGATCGCTCGTGCGGATGAGGCAGTACCGACTGGCGCGGTGTTTATGGCTTTCTGCTATTACGAAGCGGCAGTAAATAAACTATCGAATGCAGCGTTAGATCCTGCTGCCAAGATCCCAGAGTTTAAGTATTGTGCGGTTAAGGTCACGCCAGGTGGAGACCAAATGCAATTCCACAGTTATGGTGGCGGTCAATCTCACAATAAATTGAATTAAATAAAATTCAACGTTAATAATTGGGCATCATTTATGATGCCCTTTTTTTATAAAAAGTTAAGTAAATCTTGATACTATATGACATAGAAAATATACGTTTTAAGGGTAAACAATGAAAATCCTGATCAGTAATGATGATGGCTATACAGCTCCTGGCATTAACGCCTTAGCTGAAGGCTTGGCATCATTGGGTACAATTACCGTCGTTGCGCCTGATCGTAACAGAAGTGGAGCCAGCAACTCGCTCACATTAGATAATCCGTTACGTTTAAATCAGTTAGAAAATGGTGTGTATCGTGTTGAAGGTACACCAACCGATTGTGTGCATTTGGCTATTACAGGCTTATTGGATGATGAGCCCGATATGGTAGTGTCTGGTATAAATGCTGGCGCCAATTTAGGTGATGATGTGTTGTATTCAGGCACTGTGGCTGCAGCGATGGAAGGTCGTTTCCTGGGCTTACCTGCAATTGCAATCTCATTAGTTGGCTCGCAATGCAAACACTATGATACTGCCGCATGGGTGGCGCATCAGATAGTTCAGGGACTTCAGAAAACAGCATTACCAGCAAATACTATCTTGAATGTGAATGTGCCAGATCTGCCAATTGAGCAAATTATTGGTTTTGAAAGTACCCGTTTAGGACATCGTCATAAAGCAGAACCTGTAATCAAAGAATTTGATCCACGTGGTCGTCCTATGTATTGGGTTGGACCTGCGGGGGAAGAACAAGATGCGGGGCCTGGCACTGACTTTGATGCAATCCGTCGAGGTGCGGTGTCGGTTACGCCATTACAAATTGATTTAACACGATATGATGCAATTGATGGTGTTGCAGCATGGTTACAAGGAATGCAACAGTGATTGCCGATCATCGTGGTATAGGGATGACTTCACAACGTACTCGCGATCGTTTGATCATGCGATTACAAGAGCAGGGTATAAAAAATCCTCATGTTTTAGCCGTAATGCGTGAACTGCCTCGTCATTTGTTTGTAGATGAAGCGTTGGCGAGTCGAGCCTATGAAGATACCGCTTTACCTATAGGCCATAGTCAAACTATTTCACAGCCGTATATTGTCGCTAGAATGACTGAAATATTATTAGAGGGTACCCCTAAAAATAAGGTGCTTGAAGTTGGCACTGGATCAGGTTATCAAACGGCTGTGTTGTCTCGTTTGGTTGATCGTGTGTTTAGTGTTGAACGTATTGCGCCATTGCAAAATCAAGCGCGTGAACGTTTTTATCAGATGAAACTCAATAATATTCGTCTGAAACACAGCGATGGTAGTTGGGGCTGGCCAGAAAATGCGCCTTATGATGCCATTATTGTCACCTGTGCACCTGAACAAATTCCTGAAGAATTATTGCGTCAGCTTGCACCCGGCGGCAGATTAGTGATTCCTGTCGGCTCAAGCGCATTTCAATCATTGCGAGTGGTTGATCGTAACGGCAATAGTTTTGAAGAAACCGAATTAGATCCTGTGAGTTTTGTACCTTTATTATCAGGTCAGATTTAATGACGTTATTTTCAAGTCTGTATGGCCTTGTAATGCAGTGGGCAAGACATAAATATGCGTGTTATTGGCTGGCTTTAGTCAGCTTTAGTGAATCATCCTGTTTCATCATTCCACCCGATGTTATGTTAGCACCGATGACATTGGCAAACCCAAACAAAGCATGGTTTTATGCGAGTTTAACGACTTTTAGTTCTGTCGCTGGAGGCTTATTGGGTTATTTGATTGGTATGTTTGCCTTTCAATTTATTGAACCATGGTTGTACTCGTTAGGGTATATAGATGCTTATGAGTTAGCTCAAGCCTGGTTTTCAGACTATGGTTTTTGGGCTATTTTCATGGCCGGATTTACCCCAATTCCCTATAAGATTTTTACCCTTACTTCGGGGGTAATTGGAATGGCTTTGATTCCCTTTGTTATTGGTTCAACTATTGGTCGTGGCATGCGTTTCTTTTTAGTTGCTGGGCTTATGTCTTGGGGTGGAGCAAGATTAGAAGCTAAACTGCGTATTTGGATAGATCGAATTGGTTGGGCTACCGTTATTCTCCTTGTTATGGGTTATTTAATTTTCGCTTAATTATGAAATTATTTGTTGTCATTGTGATGCTTTTGTTAACTGCGTGTAGTGGTGGTAACGCAATTGCTCCAATAGGCAGTTATGGTTCAAATGCAAAATCGCCAAGCAAAGATTATTCTCAACAACGTTCACAAACACCACCTGCAAGTTACACCGTAAAAAAAGGCGATACGCTCTATTCCATTAGTTGGCGCTATGGTATGGACTACAAAACGTTGGCCAAAATTAATCATATTCGCTCACCCTATAACATTTATGTTGGTCAAAAACTTCATTTCAAGGGTAGTTACAAGCAAACAACTCAAACAACTCAAACAACGACGGTAACTAAAACACAGTCGACGCAATCTAAACCAGCACCACCTAAAACGTCATCTTATTCTGATATAGCTACGACTAATCAAGCATTAACTTGGCATTGGCCTACACAAGGCAATATCGTGTCAACCTATTCGAAAAGTGCTGCCGGGAGAAAGGGGATTGATATTGCTGGAAAGTCTGGGCAAAACATTGTTGCTGCGGCATCAGGTAAAGTTGTATATAGCGGTAATGGCTTGCCAAGATATGGCAACCTTCTGATTATTAAACATAATGACGTATATTTAAGTGCGTATGCGCATAATAAAACCTTGTTATTTAAAGAAGGTGATTATGTTAAAGCAGGCCAAAAAATCGCCACTATGGGCAATACTGGCACTCAAGATATTCAACTACATTTTGAAATACGTCGTAATGGTAAGCCTGTCGATCCGATGCGTTTCTTACCAAAACGATAAAGTCTCGACAGGAATGCGTTATAATTCACCGTTTTTCTAACCAGTTGGTTAGCTGTGATCAATTTTAAGAGGATTGAGCGTTGGAATTAGGCGCCACAATGCAACGAATTAAAGAACTTCGAGGTCGTAGTGACGATCTTAGGGGGTATCTTTGACTTCGATGCCAAAGCAGAACAATTAATCGAAGTTAGTCGCGAATTAGAATTACCAACTATTTGGGATAATCCTGAACGCGCGCAAAAGCTAGGCCAAGAACGTGCCAGTTTAGAACGTGTGGTGTCAACCTTAGCAAATCATCGTGAAATATTAAGTGATGCCAAAGACTTATTAGAAATGGCGGTAGAAGAGCAGGATCAAGCTACCTTTGATGCTGTCAACCACGATCTGGATGAGTTAGAACAAGCCTTAAGTAAGCTAGAGTTTCAACGGATGTTCTCTGGCAAGATGGATGCAAATAATGCCTACCTTGATATTCAGTCGGGATCAGGCGGAACCGAAGCTCAAGATTGGGCAAATATGGTTTTACGCATGTATCTTCGCTGGGGAGAAGCCCAAGGCTTTAAAGTGGAATTAGTTGAGGTATCGGAAGGTGAGGTTGCGGGTATTAAAAGTGCGACCATACATTTTGAAGGTGAGTATGCATTTGGCCTGTTACGGACAGAAACGGGGGTTCATCGTTTAGTTCGTAAATCTCCTTTTGATTCTGGTGCTCGCAGACATACCTCGTTTTGCTCAGTGTTTGTTTATCCTGAGGTTGATGACAATATTGAGATTGAAATCAACAAAGCTGATTTACGTGTTGATACCTATCGTGCCAGTGGTGCTGGTGGTCAGCATGTTAATAAAACGGATTCAGCGATTCGTATTACCCATATACCAACAAATACTGTCGTACAATGCCAAAACCAACGTTCGCAGCATCAAAATAGAGATACGGCAATGAATTTATTGCGAGCAAAACTCTATGAGTTGGAATTGTTAAAGCAAAATGAAGAAAAACAATCAGCGGAAAATGCTAAAGCCGATATTGGTTGGGGCAGTCAAATCCGCTCGTACGTATTAGATCAATCACGAATTAAAGATTTGCGTACTAATGTGGAAACGGGCAATACCCAAGCTGTATTGGACGGCGATTTAGATTTATTTATTGAAGCCTCGCTCAAATCTGGACTTTAAACCGAGATAAAAATGACAAACGAAATCGAACAAGATGAAAATAGATTGATTGCGCAGCGCCGTGAAAAGCTGTCGGAATTACGTGAGCAAGGCAACGCCTTCCCTAATGATTTTCGCCGCAATGTAATGAATGCCGAGTTGACCGTTGAATATCAAGATACGTCAGCAGAAGCGTTAAAAGAACAACCGCGTCGCGTTAAGATTGCAGGTCGCTTAATGACCAAACGTGTGATGGGTAAAGCCAGCTTTGCCAATATCCGTGATATGTCAGGTGATATGCAGCTATATGTAAAACGTGATGATTTAGCTGAAGGTGTTTATGGCCAATTTAAACAGTGGGATTTAGGCGATATTATTGCGGCTGAAGGTGTGATGTTTCGCACCCAAAAAGGTGAATTATCTGTTCTGGTTGATGATATCCGTTTATTAACCAAGTCATTACGGCCATTGCCTGAAAAATTCCATGGTTTATCTGATCAAGAAACACGTTATCGTCAACGTTATGTTGATTTGATTATGAATGAAGCGAGTCGTAAAACGTTTATGATTCGTACAAAAGTGATTGATGGAATTCGTCGCTTCTTGATGGCTAAAGACTATCTGGAAGTGGAAACACCGATGATGCAAGCGATTCCAGGCGGTGCGACGGCACGTCCTTTTACGACCTATCATAATGCTTTGGATATGGATTTATTCTTGCGAATTGCGCCAGAGCTTTATTTGAAACGTTTGGTTGTGGGTGGTTTTGAACGTGTCTTCGAAATTAATCGTAACTTCCGTAACGAAGGTTTATCAACCCGCCATAATCCAGAATTCACCATGGTTGAATTTTATCAGGCCTATGCCGATTTCAATGATTTGATGGATTTGACTGAGGAAATGTTACGCACGGTCACTCAAAATGTATTAGGCACCTCACAAGTGCATTACCAAGGTACCGACTTGGATTTTGCTAAACCGTTCCACCGTATGACAGTGATTGAATCGATTCTACATTTCAATTCAGAGTTGAAACTAGAACAATTAAGCACACTTGAAGCAGCACGAGATGTTGCAAAAGGTTTAGGCATACCACTCAAAGATAGTTATGGTTTGGGTAAAGTTCAAATCGAGATTTTTGAAAAAACAGTCGAACATCGTTTGATGGAACCA
>JBFIJJ010000158.1:0-6204 GCA_041600795.1 Methylophagaceae bacterium
AGTTAAACCATTAGCAATGACTTGTTTAATTGCCGAAACCAAGGTTAAACGCGCCTGACTTAAAGCAACATCATCAACAATAAAGTGGTGTGCGTTGTAGTAAGTATGGAAATCACGGGCTAAATCCATCAAATAATGCGCCAGAATATGTGGTGTGTGATTTAACGCTGCTGACTCTAATACTTCTGGATAACGCGCTAATGCTGTCAACAAGTCGGTTTCATGCTGTTCAGTTAAGCGAGCCAGTTGCTGCTCACCCTGTTGTTGATCCCAACTAAGGCCACGTTCTGCTAATTGTCTAAAAACACTGCATACGCGTGCATGGGCATACTGAACGTAATAAACGGGGTTATCACTACTTTGTGATTTAGCTAATTCAAGATCAAAATCCATATGTTGATCCGCGCCACGCAACACATAGAAGAAACGCGCCGCATCTTTACCTACTTCATCACGCAATTCACGTAAGGTTACAAACTCGCCACTACGGGTCGACATACCCACTTTTTCAGTGCCGCGATATAACACTGCAAACTGAACAAGCAGTACTTTTAACTTGCTAACATCTTGCTTGGTCGCTTCAATAGAGGCTTTAACCCGTGGGATATAACCATGATGATCTGCACCCCAAATATCAATAATCTGATCAAAGCCACGTTGATATTTATTTAAGTGGTAAGCAATATCAGAGGCAAAATAGGTTGCCTGACCATTATCACGGATAACAACACGATCTTTTTCATCGCCATAGTCAGTCGTTCTGAACCACCAAGCACCTTTGTCTTCATACAAAACATCAGCTGCTTTTAATTCTTCAATGGCTTTATCTACCACGCCTGATTCAACTAATGAACGTTCAGAGAACCATTCGTCAAACTCGGTACCAAACTCTGCTAAGTCCTCGCGAATATCATCTTTAATCGCATTTAAACCTTTATCAAACACAATTCGATAATCTTCAGTACCTAATAAGGATTTGGCTTTATTAGTTAATGCATCGATGTGCATTTCTTTATCGCCACCTTCTGGTTCATCTTCGGGGATGCCGTTAAAGATTTCTTTAGCATCATGACGAAATTGTTCACCATATTGGTCTTTAAGTTCATTGGCGATATCTTTAACGTAGTCGCCTTGATAACCATTACTAGGAAAAGTGAAATGTTCACCACAGGCTGTCAAATAACGCAACCAAACACTGGTTGCCAAAATATCCATCTGACGGCCAGCATCGTTGACATAGTATTCACGGTGTACATCAAAACCGGCAGCCATCAATAGACTACTGACAACAGAACCATAAGCAGCGCCACGACCATGACCCACATGTAGTGGACCTGTTGGATTTGCTGATACAAATTCAACTTGAACGGACTTACCTTTACCTACCTCACTCCGGCCAAATTGATCGCCTGCGGCTAACACCTCTTTAACAATTTGACGTACCGAGTCAGCACTCATCGTAAAGTTAATAAAACCAGGACCAGCAATTTCAACCTTGGTAATAAAATCGACTTGTCCTATTTCATCAACTAAAAGCGTGGCAATTTGACGTGGATTCATTTTCGTAGGACGCGCCAGAACCATGGCTATATTGCAGGCAAAATCACCATGAGACTTATCTTTAGTGCGATCAATCTGTAGTTCTGGCAGATCGATTTGTGGCAAAGCACCAGATGAAATTAAACGTGACAATGCTTGTTCAAGCAGATTTATAAGCTGTGCTTTCAATGTTGGAAAACCTGAATATGGAGTTAATCCCAGCATTTTAACCGATCATAGGCTATTGATCACATCATTGATTTGATTGATTTTGATCTTGATTAAGATGAATAAAAAAAATGAAAGTGAATTTACATTAAATCAATCGGATCGATATCAATAGACCATCGTACTTTTCGGGCTAGTTTTAATGCCGAAATTTGCTCAATTGTTCGATCTAATAATTGATGAATTGGCTTTCTATGTTGACTTGATAATAATAATTGAGCGCGATATCTTCCTGCTCTTTTTTCCATAATGGCGGGAACCGGACCAAATATCATGACTTCTGATGGTTTATTTATATTAAAAAGCCCCAACATCTCATTAAGTAATGTCATGGCCATTTCTTGTTGTTTATCTTCGGCTCGGATAATACATAATGATCCTGCTGGCGGCATCATTAAATCTTGGCGTTCTTGTAATAATTTTTTAGCTGTATAGCTATAACCATGTTTTAGTAAATCATCCCAAAAAGGATGTTGTGGTTGAGATGTTTGAATAATCACCTCCCCTGATTTTTCACCGCGACCAGCTCGACCGGTTACTTGCACAATTAATTGAGCCAAACTTTCACTCGCTCTAAAGTCTGCACTAAATAATCCTTGATCAGCATCTAACACCCCCACCAATGTTACATCATGAAAATCATGACCTTTGGCTAACATTTGGGTACCCACTAAGATCCTTGCTTCACCTTTTTTGATGTCTTCAATTAAATCTGTAAATGAATTAACACGTTGTGTGCTATCACGATCGATTCTTAACACAGGCGTATTTGGAAAGAACGTTTGTAAATTTTGTTCTATTTGTTCGGTACCTGCACCATAGGTGTTGAGTTCTGTTTTTGCACATTCAGGACATTGATCAACTAGACGCTGCATTGCACCACAGTGATGACAACAAAGCAGGTTTCGGCGTTGATGTACGATCATTTTGGCATCGCAATACGTACATTTTGCTTGCCAACCACAATCATGACACATCAAAACGGGAGCAAAACCGCGACGGTTAATGAATAGTAGAACTTGGTTACCGGCTTTAATTTCCCTATCAATTGCATGATACAAAAAGCTTGAAAGCGCGTTATCCGCTTTTGGCCCTTCACTATCAACCAATGTTATTTTGGGCAGTTTCGCTCCCGTTGCTCGCTGACTTAAGGTTAGTAGCTGATATCGTTGTTGTTGAACATGATAAAGACTCTCTAAAGACGGCGTTGCACTGCCCATCATGATCGGAATAGAGGCTCGTTGTGCCCTGATTAAAGCAACATTTCGAGCATGGTAACGTAAGCCATCTTGTTGTTTATACGAACTATCATGTTCTTCATCAATAATAATCAAACCAAGGCGAGGTAACGGTGTAAAAACAGCCGATCGTGTTCCGATAACAATATCTGCTAAACCTTGTTGTGCTAATAACCATGCTTGTTTCCGTTCACCATCTGATACTGATGAATTTAAAATAACTATGGATGCAGCAAGTCGTTGTTTAAATCGTTGAACAAACTGGCTGGTGAGACCAATTTCTGGAATTAATACTAAAACCTGTTTATTGTTTTCAATGCATTTTCGGGCAAGCTCAATATAGACTTCCGTTTTGCCACTTCCAGTAATGCCATCAAGTAAATATGCGGAAAAGCTATTGTCTGAATTCCATACGGTATCAACAACTAGCTGCTGTTCTGAATTAAGTTGACATGGTTGTGACTTAGCAATTTGATGCGGTTTTTTAAAACGAAACTCTTCTTCTATTGTTTGTTTTTGTTGCAGACCTAATAACGATGTTCGGCATTGTCCTAGTTGAAGGTAGATGTCAGATTGACTTAAACCATCAGGATGATTTTTTAGTAAATCTATAATTTGTTGCTGTTTTTTGCCTAATTTTAATTCCTGATCTTGTTTCAATACCCAATAGGATTCGTGTTGAATGTCAGCAGAATCACCTAGACGTAAACGTTTTGGTAACACTGCCTGAAAACAATCCCCTATCGGGTGATGATAATAATCACTAATCCAATGGGTTAATTGAAGTAAGTCAGATGGGATTAGGACTGTAACATCAATGCAACGTGTTATCTGTTTTAATTTTTTGGTATCGCTGTCTGCCACGGTTTTAATTTTTACAACAATGCCGATGAGTTGACGTGATCCAAAAGGTACTTCTACTCTCATGCCTTTTTGCCAATGTTTTATTGCAGGATCGGCAAGATAATCGAAGGTTTGTCTTAACGGACAAGGGACAGCAATTTCTAAAAGTGTGATCATTAATAATAATTAGAAGTATTTAAAAGATAAAAGATGTTGATGATTATTGCCTGTGTGTAACTGTATAAGGTTTTTTTTCATATAATTTACATCATGTTAAAGACGATCTTTGGTGTTGATAAGTTGAAGCTGATCGGGCTGATCTCTTGTGGATAAAGTTGATACTTATCCACAGCTAAAGTTATCCACAGCTTATGATCACTTTTATAAGTCTGTTATACCTCAGTTATGATCTCATCATTTTCATTATATTTTTCGAGTGTTTTGAGAGATTCATAATAACTAAATGCTTTGAATGCTTGCTGCGAAATTCGTCTAATTTGGCTAATTGAGGTCATGGTTTTATCCATTTTTGCTATTGATAATTGACCTTCTGCCCCTCGTCTTAATAATAACGCTTTGAGTGATTGATATTCTTTTTCAAGTTCTTCTAGTTGTTTAATTAAAACGTCTTTGCTTATATCAGTATCAATGGCAGCGTTATCAAGCAAGCTTACACTGTGTTTATAAAACGCGTTTAATTGTTCTTGGATAGCTGGATTTAGAGACGTTGCACTTTGTTTTTTACCAGTGTTCACCATTACAGCTAACTCTGAAATAGCATCGTAGTATTGCGATACTCGTAAAACACTAGGTAATTTATCGGTAATATCTTCCGTTAAATTTTGCTTATAAAGTTCGGTAGTGTAATCACCTATGGCAAGATTTAAACTTTCAATTACGTTATCTTTAATGGCGAACTTATTTGAAGGCGCTTCAAAATTGATACTATCTTTTGCCATCTCTAAAGCATAGTCAGCAACGCGTTTTAGTTCCTTTTTTAATGCGTGCAATGCTAATGAAGGTAATGATAAAGAGTGTTTATCTAGATACAGTGGTTTAGCTAAATCTTCATCTTTTGTTTTAAAGCGATTTTTTAACCATGACACTAATGTGTTTGCTAGTGGCCACATTAGTAACACACCTAAAATATTAAACACTGTATGGAATAATGCTAATGTTGTTGTGACTGAACTGGCATCACCCCATAATGACTGAATAAAAATGATGCCAGACAGTAATGGTGCTAATAGAATTAAAGACACTATTGCCGTAATAATATTAAAAATGACATGACTAGCAACAACACGCTTTGCAACAGCGTTGGTACCAAAGGATGAAAAAACAGCGGTAGTTGTACTACCTAAGTTGCTACCTATTGCAATTGCAGCTGCAGGTAATAAGGTCATAATACCCCCTGCAAGCGCTGTCAGTGTGATTGCTAAGGTTATGCTTGAAGATTGCATTAGTACGGTGATTAGAAAGCCAAAACCGACATACAACAAGGTGTTAGTTAATCCATCTTGTCCTACACCATTGAAAGAAACCTGTTCACCTAATATTGAGAAGGTATCTTTAAGTACATCAATACCCATAAATAAAATACCAAACCCTACCAGCGCTTGGCCAAGTGCTCCCAGCCGTGATTCAGATTTTACTAATTTCAACACCATACCAATACCAATCATTGGCAGTGCAAACGCACTTATCTTGAAATTAAATCCAATTAAGGTAACCAACCAGCCAGTTGTAGTTGTCCCTATATTACTGCCAAAAATAATCCAAATTGCTCGTTTTAAACTGAGTAAACCAGCATTGGTAAAACCAATGGTCGCAACAGTGACAGCACCAGATGATTGAATTAATGATGTAAGGAATATGCCAACACCTAAACCGCGAAGCCGGGTTTTAGTCCAATGGTGTAAAAAATGATTGAGTGCATCACCTGCTGCCATTCTTAGCCCATCAGACATTAACCACATGCCTAATAAAAATAAGCCTAAACCGCCAATACCAGCACTTATCATTGAAAAAACAGACATGAATTACCTTTGTCATTTTTAAATACATTTCATACTGATAATACCTGATATTTGAGGAGCTGGTATTATGCTGTTTGAATGTTTTGTTAAGGTTTAGTAGTCATGAAAATCGCGATAATAGTTGCTATGGATCAGCAGAGTTTAATTGGCAAAAACAATGATCTTCCTTGGAAGTTATCAGCTGATTTACAGTATTTTCGCCGAGTGACAATGGGTAAACCGATCATTATGGGTAGAAATACACATGAATCGATAGGCCGACCGTTGCCTGGTAGAACTAAGATGATTGTGACTAAAAATAAAGATTAGGCGGTTGA
>JBFIJJ010000159.1:0-6195 GCA_041600795.1 Methylophagaceae bacterium
ATTATTTAATATGTTGGCAGCTTCATTCATTTCAACCATAAAGGTTGAGCGTCCTGATGCAAGATCATCAGACGCACCAATTCTGGTAAAGATTTGATCGACAGGTCCTATAATGGCTTTTGTTGCGGGTACAAAACTGCCAATATGAGCCATTAAAACAATTAACGCTGCTTGGCGCATATAGGTTGATTTCCCGCCCATATTCGGGCCAGTAATCATCAATAAACTTTGATTGTCGAGCAGCTCTAAATCATTAGGGCAAAATGGGTGTGAACTTACAGCTTCGACAACGGGGTGTTTGCCCGCGGTGATAATAATACCCGAACGTTGTGAAAATTCAGGAGCAACATAGTCCAGTGTTTCAGCTCGCTCAGCTAGATTAAGTAATACATCTAACTCAGCCAACGCCGAAGCCGAATGTTGTAACGCAGCTAAATCTGGAGCGACTTTATCAAATAGCTCCTCGTACAATCTTTTTTCAAGTGCCAAAGCTTTATCATTAGCACTTAATACTTGATCTTCAAACGACTTAAGCTCTGGCGTGATAAAACGTTCAGCATTTTTTAGGGTCTGCCTGCGAACATAGTCTAATGGCAGAGTAATATCATGACTTCGACTAAACTCAATGTAGTAGCCATGAACCCGGTTATAGCCCACTTTTAAGGTTGAAATACCTGTTCGTGCACGTTCGCGTTGTTCCAAGTCGGCTAAAAACTCATTAGCTTCATCTCGAATATGACGCAGTTGATCCAACTCTGAATTATAACCTTCTGCAATCACGCCACCATCTCGAATCAAAACCGGTGGTTCATCAATTAGTGCGTTTTTAAGTAAATTATATAACTCAGGAAAAAGTCCTAATTCGCGCTTGAGTTGACTTAAGCGTTGCACATCAACGTTTACCAATAGTTCATGTAACTCGGGCAGCAATGCGAGGGTATTTCGTAATTGCATAAAATCACGAGGTCGCGCTGTTTTAAGTGCAATTCGCGTTAAGATGCGTTCAATATCACCCAGATTTTTTAGTAGCGTTTGACCGGGAGAAATTAGATCTAAATCAATACATTGTTGAATAGCTTGCTGCCGATGTTTGAGTATCTGATGCTGACGAAGTGGTCGCATTAACCAACGTTTTAATAAACGCGCGCCCATAGCTGTCACTGTTTTGTCCAACACTGATAACAATGTGTTGCTTCGCCCACCAGATAAATTTGTTTCTAATTCAAGATTACGTCGCGATTGCGGATCAAGGCGTATTGTGTCGCCAGCATGTTCAACATGTAATCCCCGTAGATGCGGCAAAGCTGTTCGGTGAGTTTCTTGTGCATAATGTAATAGACAACCAGCAGCAATTACCGCTAGCTCTAACTCTTCACAACCAAAGCCATGTAAATCTTGAACCAGAAAATGCTCACACAGACGGCGTTTTGCAACGTCCAAATCAAAATGCCATGGCGCTAATCGGCGAATATTTTTTGAAAAGGCACTTAAATTGTCATTTTCTGACTCATCAATCAAAATTTCGGCCGGTTGCAATCGGGCTAGTTCTGCTAATAATTCATCAAGCGAATTGACCTCACTAACCGTAAAACGTCCACTACTTAATTCAGCAGTGGCAATGCCGTAACGGCCTTTATCTTGAGAAATAGCGACTAACAAATTCTCATGTCGACTTTCTAATAGCGCTTCTTCGGTTAAGGTTCCCGGCGTTAAAATACGAACAACTTGACGCTCAACCGGACCTTTACTTGTTGCGGGATCACCAATCTGTTCACAAATGGCAACTGACTCACCTATTTTGATCAGTCGAGACAAATAGCTATCCGCAGCGTGATATGGAATACCTGCCATCGGGATAGGTTTTCCATCACTACTTCCGCGAGCTGTTAAGGTAATATCTAGTAATTCTGCGGCTTTATGAGCATCATCATAGAACATCTCATAAAAGTCACCCATGCGATAAAATAGCAAATAGTCAGGATTTTCAGCTTTAATCCTTAAATATTGCTGCATCATTGGAGTATGATTTTGTTGTTTAGTCATTGTTATAGTTTATATCATGCAAATAATTTCTGATGCTGTTCTTGAACAACTTGCCAATGAAGTCGCACAGTGCTTATCTCAAAAACACTGGCATTTAACTTGTGCGGAATCGTGTACTGGCGGTTGGGTAGCCAAGTGTTGCACCGACATAGCGGGTAGTTCTCAATGGTTTGATCGCGGCTTTGTCACATACAGTAACCAGTCTAAACAAGATTTGCTTTCCGTTTCAGCAACGACTCTTGAACACTTTGGCGCGGTCAGCGAACAGACCGCTTCAGAAATGGCTGAAGGCGCGCTCATTCAATCAGGAGCCGATATCAGTGTCGCAATTACAGGGATTGCAGGCCCAAGTGGTGGTTCAAAAGACAAACCAGTTGGTACTGTTTGGTTTGCTTGGGCGAGCAAAAATGCTGACACTCAAACCGAGCACCAACACTTTAATGGCGATAGAGAAAGCATTAGACGACAAGCTGTTGCTTTTGCGTTGAAAGGAATCATTAAAAACGCTAGAGCCTAATAGTTATCTATGGGATAATCGCGTGTTTATAAAACCAGACTCAGGGGCTAACCAAAGATGGACGATGACAAAAAGAAAGCATTAGGAGCCGCACTCGGTCAAATCGAGAAACAATTCGGTAAAGGTGCTGTGATGCGATTGGGTGATTCTGCCGCATCGCGTGATATTGATGCTGTATCAACGGGATCAATTGGCCTTGATGTCGCACTTGGTATCGGTGGTTTACCTCGTGGTCGTGTTGTTGAAATTTATGGTCCAGAATCATCTGGTAAAACAACATTAACCTTGCATGCCATTGCTGAAATGCAAAAACTGGGCGGCACTGCTGCCTTTGTTGATGCGGAACATGCACTCGATCCGCTTTATGCCCAGAAATTAGGTGTCAACATTGATGATTTGTTGGTATCTCAACCAGACACTGGCGAACAAGCCTTAGAAATCACTGATATGTTAGTGCGTTCTGGTGCTGTTGATATCGTTGTAGTCGACTCAGTTGCAGCATTAACACCAAAAGCTGAAATTGAAGGCGACATGGGCGATAGCCACATGGGCTTACAAGCTCGTTTAATGTCACAGGCATTACGTAAGTTAACCGCTAACATCAAGCGTTCAAATACCTTGGTTATTTTCATCAACCAAATTCGTATGAAAATCGGTGTTATGTTCGGTAGCCCAGAAACAACAACAGGCGGTAATGCACTCAAATTTTATGCTTCTGTTCGTCTTGATATTCGTCGTATTGGCGCGATCAAAAAAGGTGATGAAATTCTTGGTAATGAAACGCGCGTTAAAGTCGTTAAAAACAAAGTTGCGCCTCCGTTCAAACAAGTTGAATTCGATATTCTTTATGGTGAAGGTATCTCACATGAAGGTGAGCTGATCGACTTGGGTGTTCAAGAAAATATCGTTGAAAAATCTGGCGCATGGTATAGCTACGATGGAACGCGTATCGGTCAAGGTAAAGATAATGTACGCGCTTATCTAAAAGAAAACCCAGCTATGGCTAATGAAATTGAAGCCAAAATTCGTGCCATTATGTTGCCAAAAAACATTAAACAAAACGCACCTATTGAGGATGAAATCGAGGTGTGAAAAAGCAGTCGCTTTATGAACGTGCAGTAGGTCTGTTAGCACGACGTGAACATAGTGCGGCAGAGTTAAAGTCAAAATTAGTAAAAGCTGAGTTCGACCCGAATGAGATCGATGCGCTACTTGTAAAATTAGCCTCAGCCAATTTACAAAGCGACGAGCGATTCACAGAAAATTATCTGCGATATCGTGCTCATCGTGGTTATGGACTTCAACGTATTCGACAAGAGTTAAAAGAACGTGGTGTTGCTACTGACATAATCAATAGCGCACTTGAACAAACAGATATTGATTGGTTTTCGCTTGCAGCTAGTGTTCGTTGCAAACGTTTTGGAGAGCAAGAGCCCGATGATTTTAAGCAACGTGCTAAACAGCAACGTTTTTTACAATATCGTGGTTTTACTCATGAGCAAATAACAGAAAGTTTTAACAATATAAATCTATGAAAACTAGCGCTGACATCCGTACATTATTTCTGGAGTTTTTCCAGCAACGTGGTCATGAAATAGTAGCAAGTAGCCCATTGGTGCCAGCTAACGACCCTACTTTACTATTTACCAACGCTGGTATGGTTCAGTTTAAAGAACTATTTCTTGGTCTGGAAACTCGCAAATATACACGCGCAGTTACAACACAACGCTGTGTCCGTGCTGGCGGCAAACATAATGACTTAGAAAATGTTGGTTACACCGCACGTCACCATACTTTTTTTGAAATGCTCGGTAACTTCAGTTTTGGTGATTATTTCAAACGTGAGGCAATTCAATACGCGTGGGAATTTCTAACTGTTACCCTAGCTCTTCCTGCTGATAAATTATGGGTGACTGTGTTTGACGAAGACGATGAAGCAGCGTCAATTTGGATCGATGAAATTGGTGTTGATCCAGCTCGGCTTTCACGCATTGGTGCCAAGGATAATTTTTGGTCGATGGGTGACACAGGTCCATGTGGCCCATGTTCTGAAATATTCTATGATCATGGTGAAGAAGTTGCTGGTGGCCCACCGGGTACACCAGAAGAAGATGGCGATCGCTACATCGAAATTTGGAACCTAGTGTTCATGCAATACGATCGTGCTGCTGATGGTACATTAACCCCTCTTCCTAAGCCTTCTGTTGATACAGGTATGGGCTTGGAACGTCTAGCGGCTGTATTGCAACATGTTCACAACAACTACGATATTGATTTATTCAAACGTTTAATTACCGCTATTCAGGAATTATCAGGCACGCAAGATCCGACCAATACATCATTACGTGTTATTGCCGATCATATTCGTTCTTGTGCGTTCATGATCACTGATGGCGTTCAACCGTCAAATGAAGGCCGTGGCTATGTATTACGTCGCATTATTCGCCGCGCTATTCGTCATGGACACAAGCTTGGCCTAACAGAAGCCTTCTTCTATAAATTAGTTGCACCTCTTGTTGCTGAGATGGGTGATGCATTTCCAGAATTGGCTAAAGCGCAAGCTATTGTCGAGCGCGCATTAGAACAAGAAGAAGCCCGCTTTGCTGATACCTTGGATAATGGACTTAAGATCCTAGAAACCGCTATTGCAGATCTATCTGACAATGAAATACCTGGTGAAACGGTATTCTTGCTTTATGACACCTACGGTTTCCCAATTGACTTAACGGCAGATATTGCTCGTGAACGAAACTTAACGATTGATATCGCCGGCTTCGAACGCAGTATGGAAGACCAACGCAATCGAGCTCGCGCGGCAGGTCAGTTTTCAGGTGGTTTATCAGATAGCATTGTTATTGATGGTGAAACCATATTTAACGGTTATGACAATGCACATGAGCAATCCACGATCACTAGCATTCTAGTAGATGGTGTTCACACCGATCATCTTGATGAAAATCAAGAAGGCATCATTGTGCTTGAACATACCCCATTTTATGCTGAATCTGGTGGTCAAGCAGGCGATAAAGGCACTATCACATCTGACAAAGCTGCTTTCGTTGTTGACGATACCCGTAAACAAGGTAAAGCATTTACCCACATCGGCAAATGTCAAAAAGGCACATTGTATGTTGGTGACTCAGTTATTGCTCATATTGATGAATATTCACGTCAAGCAACAGCATTAAATCACTCGGCGACTCACTTATTGCATGCAGCTTTACAAAAATTATTAGGTGATCACGTTACTCAAAAAGGCTCACTGGTTAATGCTCAGCGTTTACGCTTTGACTTCTCACATTTTGAACCTGTCACAACTCAACAATTAAACGAAATTGAACGCTTAGTGAATCAGCAGATCAGAATGAATCATGCTGTCGAAACTAACATTATGGATTTAGAAGAAGCCAAAAATTCTGGTGCGATGGCCTTGTTTGGTGAGAAGTATGATGAAAAAGTACGTGTACTCCGTATGGGTGACTTCTCAACTGAATTATGTGGTGGTACTCATGCAAGTCGCACTGGTGATATCGGCTTATTTAAAATCATTTCTGAAACAGGTATTGCCTCAGGTGTACGTCGCATCGAAGCTGTAACTGGTGAAGGCGCGCTTGATTTCATTGAAAATAAAGAAA
>JBFIJJ010000160.1:0-6181 GCA_041600795.1 Methylophagaceae bacterium
GAAAGGGTTTGTATGATTAATACAAACCCTTTTTTATTGTCTCTTGATTATATGTCTTAGGCCTACCGCGCTATCAATAAACCTTTTTCATTAAAAAATAGCCTACAACAGCAAACACTGCCGTCGGGAATGCGGCTGTCAACCAAGGTAATACGCCAAAAACTAAACCCAAATGTTGAAAGCTTTCATTGAATAAGTGAAAACTGATACCAACTAAAGCACCAGTTAAAATACGTCCACCTAAAGGTGCCGAACGCAGTGGACCAAATATGAATGGCACTGCAAGAAACACCATAACAGCGGAACTAATTGGCATCATAATTTTCATCCAAAATGCCATTTGATATTGCTGTACTGCTTGATGATTTGTTTTTAGGTAATTGATATATTTCACTAAACCCCATACTGGTAGAAATTCAGGTGGTACGACCACGACATTAATCATGCCCGGATTTAACTGTGACTTCCAACGTGCATATTCAACCGCTCTTACCCTTACACCTTCTTCGTCTATCGTACTCTGAACAACATTAGATAATGTCCAACTTTCATCTTCATACACGGCTTCTGCCGCTTTAGTGACTATGCGTAAACGTTTTTCAGGATCAAATTCGTAGATTGATATTCCTGAAAAACGGCCATCTGGCAGTATTTGAGCAATATGATTGAAATGTAAGCCATCTCGAGTCCAAAAACCGTTAGCTGATCGCGATCCTACCGTTCCCGTTTGAGCCATCGATTGCAACTCTCTTGCATGTTGCTCGGCTGGGGGTCTAATAATTTCACCAACAAATACCGCTATAAACATTAAAAAAACAGCGACAATCATCACTGCCTTATTTATTTGTTGAATTGAGATACCTGCTGCACGCATCACAACAAGTTCACTCTGACTAGCTAAATTCCCTAACCCCAATACACTTCCAAGTAATGCCGCAATAGGCAGTAATTCATAGATGCGTTTAGGCATAGTCAGAGCTATATATTCAAAAATATCAGCTAACTGGTAAGTTCCTCGTCCTAGATCATCAAGTTCAGTGACTAAATCCATAAAGGTGTACAGGCCCAAAAGGATAAGTAGTACTAACATCGTACTGCTTAGAATCGTTTTGGCTATATATCGTTGTAGAATAGTCACTAAATTTGGCCTTTTGCATGCTGATATTGCATCCATAAATAACGAAGTTTATGACGGTTAAATAATACAATCACAATTATCATCATTATTACGTGTACCCAAACGGCACCAAACAATGGTGCCATCACACCTTTAGATACCCATGCTCGAGTTACCCCTAGCAAGTTACTGTAAATAATATAAACCAATATCGCAGGAAAGAAGCCGGCATAACGTCCTTTACGTGGCCCAGAGTTAGCCAGTTTAATAGCCAAAAGACACAAAACAATCGTCATCACCACGGCGGATGCCCGCCATTGAATTTCTGCAATATCAACTCGACCACCACGGTGCCATAACTCAGAAGTAGGAAGCGCTTTATGGCGTTCTCTTACCTGCTGCGCTTCACCTTTTTCTACCAACAAACTGTGACTGGCAAATTGCGCAATAATAAAGTCTTGATCGCCCGCCTCGCCTTGATAACGAAAGCCGTTTTCTAAAATAAGATATTTATTGCCATTGTCTGAATCGATCTCAAAATGTCCACTCTCAGCACGAAAAACCATCGGTTTATCGTTACGATGAATTTCGATAAACACATTTTCCATACCTTGTTTATCTTCGGTCAAACCTTCTGAATAAAACGTCCACTCACCATTACGGCTTTCTTTAAAATTACCTGCTACCAAACCGCTAGTATCCGCAGCCATTTTTGCATTCTGTTCTAGCTTATAACCATCTGTTGTTACCAATGGCACGATAATTAAAGAAAGTAGGCCAACACAAAAAGCAATAACCGTTGAAAAAATAAGCACATTCTTAACAATCTGTCTTTCGGGAATACCACAGGCCGCCATAACAGTCAGTTCACTATCAGAACTCATTCGCCCCATAGCCAACATCACGGCTAATAAAGCGCCTATAGGTAAGATCATATCTAAGGCACTTAAGGAACTATAACCGAGCAAGGTAAAAATTATCTCGCCGGGTAAATTGCCAACGGCAGCCTGTGCAAGATATCGTGCAAATCGGGTTGCAACAAAGATTAACCACAGTACACTTGTCACTGCTATCAAGCTTAAGAAAAACTCTCGCAGTAGATATCTATCGATAACTGAAAAATATGAACGAAAAAGTTGTCGAATTGTGGGCATTATTAAGTGGTCTTGGTTAAAATAGATTTATTTATGACATCATAAAAAACATGCAGTCTAAATGATCCCTAGCCTAATTGCATAAATTCACAGGAGATACAAATGCAGTATTTTGTCACATCAAACGCGCCAACGACACATAAAACAGATTGTGTGGTGGTCGCAGTGTTTGACCAAGGTGAGCTCAGCCCTAGTGCATCAGTTCTTAACCAACATGCTAATGGCTATATTCAAACAATCATTGAGCGTGGCGATATCACAGGTAAAGCTGGACAAACCCTACTTTTACAAGATGTTGCAAATATCACCAGTCCGCGCATATTGTTGGTTGGCTGTGGCAAAAAAAATGCTACCAGTGAAAACGACTTCATTTCCGCCATTACTGCCACTGCCAAATTACTTAATGAAATAGGTGCAAACGAAGCTACAACATGTTTAGCTGAAATAGACGTCAAACAACGCTCTGTTGAATGGAAAGCCCGCCAAATTGTACTAAGCACTGAAACAGCACTTTATCTATATTCAGCAACTAAAGAAGTTAAGCCTAGCAAACAACCATTGCAAAAACTTGGCTTTTTCGCCAATGACAATTCCGCAGAACTTGAGCTAGCAATTAAGCGAGGACACGCTGTCGCCAATGGCATGAACTTAGCACGCGAACTAGGTAATCTTCCTGGCAATATTTGTACGCCAACTTATTTAGCAAACCAAGCGATAGAAATCGGTCAACGTTTCGAGTCAGTTACAACACGCATTATTGACGAATCAGAAATGGAAGAACTTGGTATGGGTTCATTCCTATCTGTTTCTCGCGGTAGTCGTGAGCCAGCAAAACTAATTACCCTCAACTATCACGGTGCTGGCGACCAACGTCCAGTCGTCTTAGTGGGTAAAGGCTTAACCTTTGATGCCGGTGGTATTTCGCTCAAGCCCTCACAAGGTATGGATGAAATGAAATACGACATGTGTGGCTCTGCCAGCGTATTTGGCACTATCAATGCCATTGCAGAACTTAATTTACCAATCAATGTTGTTGGTGTTGTCCCAAGCTCAGAAAACTTACCTGATGGTGATGCCAATAAACCTGGTGACGTTGTGACTAGTATGGCTGGCAAAACCATTGAAATTCTCAATACCGATGCAGAAGGTCGTTTGTTATTGTGTGATGCTCTGACTTACAGCGAACGTTTCAACCCAGAAATAGTCATTGATATCGCAACATTAACAGGTGCGATTATTGTTGCCTTAGGTAATCATGCAACAGGCTTGATGGCAAACAATCAACAATTAGCAGATGATTTATTGAAAGCAGGTAATGATAGTTTTGATCGTACATGGCAATTGCCGTTATGGGATGACTATCAGCAGCAGCTAGACAGTAACTTTGCTGATATTGCTAATGTCGGTGGCAAAGAAGCTGGTAGCGTTACTGCAGCCTGTTTCTTATCTCGTTTTACAGAAAAGTTTACTTGGGCACATCTGGATATTGCTGGCACAGCATGGGTCAGTGGTAAAGCTAAAGGAGCCACTGGTCGACCAGTACCATTGCTAGTGCAATATTTACTGAATCGCATCGAAAATAAGTAACATTTTTCAGTAATGACTAAAATCGACTTTTATATTCTAAAAGGTCAACACGCTCACGATCGGCAGGTATTTGCCTGCCGATTAGCTGAAAAAGCCTACAAATTGGGACATCAAATTTATATTCATGCCCACGATGCTGAGCAATGTGAACAACTCAATCAAACATTATGGTCATTTCGGGCTGATAGTTTTGTTCCTCATCAATTAGATGATGGCCAAGCAAACGAACATTGTCCGATATTGATTGGACATAGTGCATCGCCTCCCCGTTTGATGGATTTATTAATTAATTTGAATACGGAGCAACCGCTGTTTTTCAGCCAGTTTGAGCGTGTGGCAGAAATCATCGATGACAATGACGATATTAAAATAGCTGGTCGTCAACGATTCCAATTTTATAAACAACGTGGTTACGAGCTGGATACACATAAACTATAAGCCACGTTCAACTTAAGCCAAGCACATTTCTTAAAAGCAAGCATGTCAGATGATCGCATAGCTTGGGTCACATCATGCGTGGTTCAAGGTATAATGCGCATCTTAATTTTTTTATCGAACCTGAGATATCATGGATAAGACCTATACTCCTGACGCAATTGAACAACGCTGGTACCAAACTTGGGAACAAAACGGCGAATTTAAGCCATCTGGTGAAGGCACACCTTACGCCATCATGTTACCTCCACCCAATGTCACTGGTCGCTTGCATATGGGTCATGCATTTCAAGATACGATAATGGATACTTTAACCCGTTATCACCGTATGAAAGGTGACAATACCTTATGGCAAGCCGGTACCGACCATGCAGGTATTGCTACTCAAATGGTAGTTGAACGCCAATTGAATGCTGAAGGTAAAACCCGTCATGATTTAGGTCGCGAAAAATTCCTAGATAAAGTCTGGGAGTGGAAACAGGAATCAGGTGGTGAAATCACCCAGCAACTGCGTCGTCTCGGCACCTCAATGGATTGGGAACGTGAACGTTTCACTATGGATGATGGTTTATCTGAAGCAGTTAAAAACGTATTTGTTAAACTCCATCAAGAAGGTTTGATCTATCGCGGCAAACGTCTGGTAAATTGGGATCCAGTGCTTCATACAGCCGTATCAGATCTGGAAGTATTATCTGAAGAAGAATCAGGTCACTTATGGCATTTTCGCTATCCATTGACAGATGGTTCTGGTTATTTAGTGGTTGCAACAACCCGTCCTGAAACTATGTTGGGTGATACGGCTGTTGCTGTTCATCCTGAAGATGAGCGTTATCAACACCTTATTGGCAAAACGATTACGCTGCCATTAGTTGGTCGTGAAATTCCAATTATTGCTGACGATTATGTTGATCGTGAATTTGGTACTGGCTGTGTAAAAATTACGCCAGCTCATGACTTTAATGATGCCGAGATGGGGCAACGTCATAATCTGGAACAAATCAACATCCTCACCATTGATGCCGCCATTAATGACAATGCACCCGAAAAATATCGCGGTCTAGATCGCTATGAAGCACGTGATGTTATTGTGCATGACTTTAAAGAACTGGGTTTATTAGAAGGCATTAAAGATCACACCTTAATGGTGCCACGAGGCGACCGTTCAGGTGCTGTGATTGAGCCCTTCTTAACCGATCAATGGTATGTCAAAGCAGATGTATTAGCTGAACCCGCTGTTAAAGCGGTTCAAGAAGGTAAAATTAAATTTGTTCCAGCCAACTGGGATAAAACCTTTTATAACTGGATGGATGGCATTCAAGACTGGTGTATTTCCCGTCAAATCTGGTGGGGACACCGTATCCCAGCTTGGTACGACCAAGATGGCAACGTCTATGTTGCTCATGATGAAGCGGCAGTACGCCAACAAAATAATCTGGCAGATGATGTTGTCCTGACGCAAGATGAAGATGTATTAGATACCTGGTTCTCTTCTGCGCTATGGCCATTTTCAACATTAGGCTGGCCTGAAGATACTGAAGCATTAAAAACATGGTATCCAACTAGCGTTTTAGTCACAGGTTTTGACATCATCTTCTTCTGGGTTGCTAGGATGATGATGATGGGCATCAAATTTATGGATGATGTGCCTTTTAAAGAAGTCTATATTCACGGTTTGGTGCGTGATTCACATGGTCAGAAAATGTCGAAATCAAAAGGTAATGTGTTAGATCCTATCGACATTATTGATGGTATTGATTTGGAAACATTAGTTGCCAAACGTACCGCTGGCATGATGCAACCACAACTTGCAGCCAAAATCGAAAAAGCCACACGCAAAGAATTCCCTGAAGGTATCGAGGCTCATGGTACTGATGCACTGCGTTTCACC
>JBFIJJ010000161.1:0-6139 GCA_041600795.1 Methylophagaceae bacterium
GAACATGGTCGTGGTTTTGCTGTAGTAGCTGATGAAGTTAGAACGCTTGCAACCCGTACCCAACAGTCTGCAGAACAAATTCAAGAAATGGTCAATACACTTCAAAATAATACACGCCAGGCTTCATCAGTAATGAATGCTGAACGTCAAAAAGCTGAAGAAATGTCTGTTAACACCCAAGCAGCTACAACCTCACTCAATAACATTGTTAATTCCATGGCTAAAATTTCAGATATGAGTGTTCATGTAGCAACTGCGGCAGAAGAACAAGGTAGCGTATCAGAAGAAATAAACCGGAATGTTAATGTCGTGTCTGATTTATCGTCACAAAATATGACCGGCACCCAAGAAGTTTCTGCTGCTAGCCAATCGCTTGCTGATCTTGCTGCTGAATTAGACCAAATAGTACAAAGTTTTAAAGTTTAAATATCCAAAGCCCATATAAACAAGCCCAAGCTAAACACTTGGGCTTGTTTAAGCTTGAACCTTCCTAAAACTACATCACTTTGCTAAAAAACCACCTTGCAGGGCGAATTACTAAAAATTGAATGATCTTCAATGTCCATGTAACAATCAAATATATTGGGCTTAGAAAACCTAATAATGGCAAATAGAACAATACAAAGCTTAGCCGATGTACTACATAAGCGAGTATAAACAAAAACCAGTTTTTATAATTCGCCTTGTTAGGTGAGCGCCAAAGTTTCTGGTACAAAAACCACGATGCATGCACCGCCACTATTCCCATAACAAAAGAAAATAATAATGTTATATGCACCCACGAGGGTAGACGTGGATCAATACGCCTATCCAACTCTTTGGTTCGAGCTTCATTTGGCTGATAGAGTGTGACCGAGTTTGTTAAAACTCGAAGCGGTAATAAACTAAGATCAAGACCTTTACTTTCTATTTCTATCGCCTTCTCAGATTTAGTCTGCTCAAAATGTAAGGCCGTACGTAATTGTCCGGAAGGTGCAATCTCAATTGGAACGACATCAGATACATTTTTGGGAGAAAATGCATTAAAAAAATCACCTGATGAATACGATAACAAAACATCTGAATTTTGTTTAAGTTGCCAGTCTTTGGCCAGTTGCAGTAATGTTTTTTTCGGTTTGTCCGATTCTAAAACAATTAAATTAACATCACGTTTTGCAGCTGCTGCTTCTAAATCGGCTAACGCTATTTTATGTTTACCTTGAATTAACACTCCATTGTTGATTTTAGCCGAAATAATCAAGGTTTGTTGACGCATAGAACTAATGGCATCAATAACTTTATTTACACCAACTTCATCCACCACTAGTTTTGATCCATAGTTTTGTTTAGCTAAAACTACCTCAGCGCTATCAGCTAGTTGCACCAAACGTATTTTGGATGATGTTACTGGTCGTTGTAATTGCCACAGCACTGTTTTCAAAGATGCTATATCGGAAACGGCAACACTGATATTACGATCAATTATTTTACTTTCTGATGGATGAGCTATAAATGAAAAGGTCTTACCCTTATGTGACCTGATGTTAATCACTGCATCCGATGGTAAGCTGTTTAATGCCTCCAACGAATTGGGTAAGTTTCTTTCAGAAAGAAACAATGTTGCTTGTTTATTGGCACCAGAAACATCAGCAGTAAATTGATCAATCGAAACCGATTTACCATCAGGTGTTTTAGCTAACCATTTGTTTTGAACAGAGTTAAAACTAATCTCTGCCACACTACCTTCAGGATAATGCGCCAAGTCCCCGGCAAAGCGGAAGGATGATAAATGTGGTGTATCTGGTACATCAACCTTTTGACCTAGTTTAATTAAACCTGATAATAGACCTGCTTCAACATTGATTGATATAAGAACTAGAACTACCGTCAAAACAGAATACCAGCAAACATGTTTTCTCAGGTTTGCATGCATTTATACTAACCTCCAGTAATCTATTGCTAGCTATAACACATACAAAAGGCCCGAGCTAAACTCGGGCCTTTTTATTTTAGCCTACCCACTTCCTTGCATTGTGGAATAAGCGTAACCAAGGGCCATCTTTACCCCAATCATCTGGGTGCCAAGAATGTTGCACTGTTCGAATAACACGTTCCGGATGAGGCATCATAATGGTGACTCGACCATCTGTTGTTGTTAACGCTGTAATGCCTTCTGGTGAACCATTTGGATTCTGAGGATAGTGCTGTGTCACCTTGCCATAATTATCGACATAACGCATCGCCACTAAAGCATCATCCTTATTACCTGTTGCAGAGAAATCAGCACGACCTTCGCCATGCGCCACGGCTATTGGCATGATTGAACCAGCCATACCTTGAAGCAGCACAGACGGTGATTCAACAATTTCAACTAATGAGAAACGCGCTTCAAACTGTTCTGAAAGATTACGCTCAAAACGTGGCCAATGGTCACTACCCGGAATCAATTCTTTTAATTGAGATAGCATCTGACAGCCATTACACACACCTAATGCAAAGGTATCTTGTCTGTTAAAGAACTCAGAGAATTCAGCTCGTGCTTTATCATTATGTAAGATTGTACTTGCCCAGCCACGGCCAGCACCTAATACGTCACCATATGAAAAACCACCACAGGCAACTAAACCTTTAAAGTCTTTCAGTGTTACACGACCTTCCAAGATATCGCTCATATGAACATCAATTGCAGTAAAGCCGGCATGATCAAATGAGGCCGCCATTTCAATTTGGCCATTAACACCTTGCTCACGCAAAATAGCTACTTTAGGTCGGTTACCGCTGACAATATAACTAGCAGCAATATGCTCAGCTGGGTCATAACTTAAACGAGCAAATAAACCAGGATCCTTAGCATCTAACAACGCATCAAATTCTTGCTGTGCACATTCTGGATTATCTCGTAGTGCTTGCATGCGATAACTGGTTTCAGCCCAAAAACGATGTAATTCGATCCGTGATTGATTAATAACCTGCTCGCCATTTATCGTAATAACGATCTGTTGATCATCACGTACACTACCAACAACATGGCTGTAATGAGCAAGATCTTGTTCACGCAATATTGCAAGTACATCTTCAACATCACAATGACGAACTTGAATGACCGCACCCAATTCTTCATTAAATAACAATGGTAGCGGCTCACCTAGACCAGATAACGTCACATCTAGGCCACAATGACCTGCAAATGCCATTTCACATAACGTTGTAATCAAACCACCATCACTTCGATCATGGTAGGCCAACAATAAATCATCTTGTTTTAATTGCTGAATAGCAGCAAAGAATTGTTTTAATGAAATAGGATCATCTAAATCAGGAGCATGATGACCAACTTGATTATAGACTTGTGCTAAGGCTGAAGCCGCTAAACGATTTTGACCTTTACCCAAATCAATATAAATTAAATCGGTATCACCTAAATCACTACGCAGCGCTGGAGCACTGGTTTTAGCCGCGTCAGTAACGGGTGAAAAGGCTGATACAATCAATGATAAAGGTGATGTCACCGACTTAGTTTCGCCCTTATCTTGCCATACTGTTTTCATTGATAATGAATCTTTACCAACAGGAATAGCAATACCTAAAGCCGGACATAACTCCATACCCACAGCTTCAACTGTGTCATACAAAATTGCATCTTCGCCAGTATGACCACATGCTGCCATCCAGTTAGCTGACAACTTAATATCGCCTAGTTTAGCAATACTCGCTGCTGCGATATTAGTAATCGCTTCACCCACAGCCATTCGTCCAGATGCTGGTGCATCAATCAAGGCTATAGGGGCACGTTCACCCATTGACATTGCTTCACCATCAAAACCGTGATGGTCTGCTAAAGTCACAGCACAATCTGCCACTGGCACTTGCCAAGGGCCTACCATTTGATCACGTGCAACTAAACCCGTCACACTACGATCACCAATTGTGATTAAAAAGTTTTTGCTAGCAACGGTTGGTAACTTCAACACACGTTCTAATGCTTCAACAGGCTCAATTTCCGATAAATCTAATTCTGGTTTTTCAAAGGTATGATGTTTGACGTCACGTAACATTTTAGGTGGTTTGCCTAATAACAATGACAACGGCATATCAACCGGGTTTTGGTCGAACTCAGCATCACCCACTAATAAATGTTGCTCTGAAGTTGCTTCACCAACAATTGCCCAAGGACAACGTTCTCGTTCACAAATTGCTTGGAACAATTCAACGTCTTCAGGGTTTATTCCCAATACATAGCGTTCTTGTGACTCATTGCACCAGATTTCCATTGGCGACATGCTTGATTCATCATTTGGCACAACACGTAATTCAAAGCGTCCGCCACGACCACTATCATTAACTAGTTCAGGGAAAGCATTAGACAAACCACCTGCACCAACATCATGAATAGCTACAATCGGATTTTTATCGTCTAACGCCACACAACGATCAATGACTTCCTGACAACGACGTTCCATTTCAGGGTTACCGCGTTGAACTGAAGCAAAGTCTAAACCTTCATCACTGGTGCCTGACTCCACGGATGAGGCAGCACTACCGCCCAAGCCGATTAACATTGCAGGACCACCTAACACAATAAGTTGAACACCTGGTTCAAAAATATTCTTTTTAACATGTTGAGGACGAATCGACCCCATACCACCAGCCACCATAATAGGCTTATGATAACCACGCACTTCAAATCCATCAGCAGACGGCACTAACGCTTCATAAGTACGGAAATAACCACATAGATTAGGACGGCCAAACTCATTATTAAATGCAGCACCGCCTAATGGGCCTTCAATCATTATGTCTTGGGCTGATGCCATACGAGCAGGCTTGCCATAAGGTGTTTCCCAAGGCTGTTCAAAACCCGGAATATTCAAGTTAGAAACTGAAAATCCGGTTAAACCTGCTTTAGGCTTAGAACCACGACCGGTTGCACCTTCATCACGAATCTCACCGCCAGCACCAGTGGCTGCGCCAGGGAAAGGTGAAATCGCTGTTGGATGATTATGGGTTTCAACCTTCATCAAGATATGTTGTACTTCACCTTGATAGCTATATTGGTTAGTAGCCATATCCACATGGAAACGATGGGTTTTTGCACCTTCAATTACTGATGAATTATCGCTATATGCCGTTACAACCCCATACGGATTCAAGGCATGGGTATTACGGATCATATTAAATAAGGTATGCGATTTTTGCTGACCATCAATGATCCAATCAGCACTGAAAATTTTATGGCGACAATGCTCGGAGTTAGCCTGTGCAAACATCATCAATTCAATATCATTAGGATTGCGATCTAAGGCAGTGAAGTTGTCTACCAGATAATCAATCTCATCATCGGCCAAAGCCAAGCCCATAGCCTTATTGGCATTGACTAATGCATCTCGTCCACCATTGATAATATCAACTGTAACTAGAGGACGTGATTGACCATGAACGAAAAGACGATCAGCCTCTTCATCTGAATTGAACACTGATTCAGTCATGCGATCATGTAACGATTGCGCAACTAACTGCCATTGTTGTGCTGACAATTCAGAGCTCGTTTCAACAAAAAATGCGATGCCACGTTCGATACGTAACACATCACTCAAACCACTATTATGCGCAATATCTGTTGCTTTACTCGACCAAGGCGATATCGTACCCGGACGTGGTGTGACCAAATAAAATACTTCATTTTCAGCAGCATCACTGTCACGTGATTCAGCTTCTAACAAGGTTTCAAGCACAGTTTTATCTGCATCATTAAGTGATGCATCGCCTTCAACTTCAATGAAATAGCGATATTCAGTACGAATTGCCACAACACTGGCAACGTTAGCCTGAACTGAGGCTAATAATTTATCTAATCGAAACGCAGAAAATGCCGAACGGCCGAACAATTGCAACATGGTGAACCCAATTCACATAAATAAAGGAATAATGATACTTTATGTCACTCATTCAGCCCAAATAAATTACGATTATTTCTATGACAGACACGCCAGAAAGCTATTGCAAACCAAGTATCTTCCGTTATATCGGCATTATGATTTATGACACCCTATTACTATTATCAGTCTTATTATTTGCTAGTGCGCTCGCAGTTGGCTTTAACGCAATCGTAAATCACGGTAATGCGATTGAAGCAGGTAATCCTTTCTTTACGTTATATCTA
>JBFIJJ010000162.1:0-6115 GCA_041600795.1 Methylophagaceae bacterium
CAAAGAGGCGTGGTATCAGCTTTTACTGTCAGCTCACCTAGAGTTAAATCAATATAAAGCTGCGATTAACGTATTAGAAACCTTGATCACACGCTACCCGTATAAAGAAAATTATTGGCAGCAATTAACAGCGTTATATTTGCAACAAAACAAAGAATTTAGTGCATTAGCTGTTAAATCATTAGCACAGCGTTTGGAGCTTGGCGATAGTAAAACCCTGATTAGCTTGGCTGATATGTATCGTTATTTAAATATACCGTTTAAATCAGCTCAACTACTTTCCACTGCAATTAATGAAGGTGTTATTCAAGGCGATATTGAAAATCTAAATCGTCTCGCTGATAGCTGGCTTGCAGCAAAAGAAACTGAAAAAGCAGCAGAGGTGTTAGAGAAAATAGCGCAATTGGACGATAGTGGTGAAGCCCATTTGAAATACGGTCGGGTTTTATTTGCACTTGAACAATGGCAAAAAGCCAGTGTTCCCTTAGCAAAAAGTATCGAAAAGCTTAATAATGACAAAAAAGGCGCTGCCTTGTTATTACTAGGTATGACACAGTTCCACCTCGGTGAATTAACTCAGGCTGAGAGTTTATTTAGCAAAGCCGTATCCTATGAAAATGAACGCTTCCAAGCAGGGCAATGGTTACGTCATGTTGAAAAGCAGTTGCAAGAGGTAACTGAAAATGAGTCGTGAACGATTAAAGCGAGACTTAGTACAACATTATTTGTGGTTACGACAATATGGTTGTAATGATTCGCATAGTGGTAACGCCTCATTTCGTTGGCATGATGAGATTTGGGTGACACCTACCGGATGTTGTGCTGATACCTTGCATGTTGATGACTTAGTTTGCTGTCATATTGATGGTTTAGTTGAAACAGGGGCATCCTTAGATGCACCACTACATATCCAAACCTACCAGCGTAATCCTCAGGCTCGGGCGGTATTTCATAGTCATGGTCCCCACACGGTGGCATTAACCTTTGATGGTAATGACTTTGTTCCTATCGATTTTGAAGGACAATATTATTTTCCTAATGTGCCGGTGATTTCAATTCCGTTTGAGCGATATGTTGAGCTGGCGCCTGCTGCGGTCAGTGAGTCTTTGCAAAATCATAAAGTTGCAGTAGTGAGAGGCCATGGTGTTTATGCCAGTGCAGCAACAATTAATCTTGCTTATAAGTGGAGTTGTTCGGTTGAGTTATCAGCTAAAACGGCATGGTTAGCCAAGCAATTAAACTAATCAGTCATGGTGTTTAATGTAACTTTAACGACTTAGACTAGTCATATAATTTTTGAAATAAAAAGGAAGTTGAAATGTCAGCCGCTCAGTATTTGAGAACGCCGTTGTTATCAGGCAGCGATATCGAAGCGAAACGTAAAGAAATTGCAACTTACTTCAATGCTACATTTGATCGATATGAATCTTTATTTGAAACACTAAACGATCCCCGTGCTTTCTATCAGCAAGCAATTCCATTACGCCATCCGCTGATTTTTTATTATGGCCATACCGCCACTTTTTTTGTAAATAAACTGGTTTTAGCCGGTTTAATCGAACAACGTATCAACCCTGGGTTTGAATCAATCTTTGCTATTGGCGTTGATGAGATGAGTTGGGATGATCTAAATGAAGCCAATTATGATTGGCCATCAATCGAAGCGGTAAAAGATTATCGACAACAGGTTCGAGCAACCGTTAATGAGATTATTGCTACAGCACCATTAACATTGCCCATCACTTGGGATAATCCATGGTGGACCATTTTGATGGGAATTGAGCATGAGCAAATTCACATTGAAACTTCGTCAGTGTTAATTCGCCAACAAAATATCAATTGGTTGCAATCACATCCTGATTGGCAACCCTGCACGATCAGTAATCAAGCACCGAATAATACATTAGTTGATATTCCGGCCGGACAAGTTACTCTGGGTAAAGCAGATGATGACGACATATATGGTTGGGATAATGAATATGGTCAGCATCAATCAGATGTGAATGCCTTTCAAGCCAGCAAATTCCTTGTTACTAACCAAGAGTTTTTAGCGTTTGTCGAAGACGGTGGTTATCAGGAAAATAACTATTGGTCAGAGCAAGGTCTTAAATGGCGTGATTTTACTAAGGCAACACATCCGACATTTTGGATCCAATCGGCACAAGGTTGGCAATGTCGTTTGATGACTGAGATCGTGCCAATGCCGTGGGATTGGCCAGTTGATGTCAACTACCATGAAGCAAAAGCGTTTTGTAATTGGAAAGCGTATAAAACAGGGTTAGCAGTGCGATTGCCGTCAGAAGACGAATGGTATCGCATCTACGATCATGTCGGCTTAACGGAACTTGATGATCAGCCTGCTAAATCTAATCTGCATTTAGATCATTTTGCCTCATCCTGCCCAGTCACATTATTCCAACATGGCGAGCTTAATGATGTGGTGGGTAATGTCTGGCAATGGACAGAAACGCCTATTTATCCCTTTGATGGCTTTAAAGTCCATCCGTTTTATGATGATTTCACGATGCCAACCTATGATGGTCGCCACAACCTATTTAAAGGCGGTTCATGGATATCGTGTGGTAATGAAACACGTCGTTCATCACGCTATGCGTTTCGCCAACATTTCTTTCAACATGCCGGTTTTCGTTATGTCGTTGCTGAGCCGCTACAGGAACAACCTATGTCACATTACGAAGACGATAAAATGTTATCGGAATATGCCGAATTTCATTATGGCGAGAGCTATTATGGTGTGGCCAATTTCCCTAAGACCTTAGCACAAATAGCCATTAGTGCCATGGGCGACAAACCAGCCCATAACGCCTTAGATTTAGGCTGTGCCGTTGGACGAGCCAGTTTTGAACTAGCCAAACATTTTGATCACGTCACCGGCATCGATTTTTCAGCCAGACTGATTAATCTTGGTGCGCAATTAGCACAGCAAGGCGTCATACGATATAGCATAACCGATGAAGGTGATTTACGTTTGTATCGCGAACAACATTTAGATCAACTTGGTTTGGATTCAGTCAAAGATAAAGTCATCTTCTTGCAAGGTGATGCCTGCAATTTAAAATCAATTTACACGGGTTATGATTTGATTTTAGCTGCTAATTTGATTGATCGACTCTATGAGCCACGCTTGTTTTTAGAATCAGTACACCAACGGTTAAATGACGGTGGCATATTAATGCTTGCATCGCCTTATACATGGCTAGAAGAACATACTAAAAAAGAACATTGGATTGGTGGCTTCAAAAAAGATGGTGAAAATGTGTCTACATTAGATGGACTAAAAACCATCCTTGGACAACACTTTGAGTTAATGGGGCCACCACAACAAGTACCTTTTGTGATCAGGGAAACCAGCCGAAAATTTCAACATACGCTGTCAGATGTAACACTTTGGGTTAAAAAATAGTGATAGATTTCGACCAAATTATTGATAGAAGCAACACTGCAAGCGTTAAATACGATGCACGTAAAGCCGTCTTTGGTCGGGAAGATGTGACACCGTTATGGGTTGCAGATATGGATTTTGCGACACCAGAGGCGGTTACTGAGGCGTTAGTTGAACGTGCGAAACATCCGGTTTTTGGTTATACCTTATATCCAGAATCAATGTATCAGGCCATGCAGTCATGGTTTAAACATCGTCATAATTGGTCGATAGACCGAAAATCGATAGTAATGTGTCCAGGTGTTGTGCCATCAATGCATGCAGCGATTTTAGCGTTAACCAAACCGGGCGATAAAGTGATAGTGCAATCACCGGTCTATCCACCTTTTTTCTCAGCAGTGACTCAGACTGGACGAGAATTAATGATTAATCCATTGGTCTTGGAGCAAGATCACTACCGTTTTGATCTTGTACATTTAGAACAATGTGCAGCAGAAGGTGCGACCTTATTATTACTGTGTTCACCTCATAATCCGGTCGGGCGAGTCTGGCAAAAAGAGGAATTAGAGGCAGTTTTAGATATTGCCAAACGCTATCAAATGACAATTCTTTCCGATGAAATTCATGCTGATCTCGTATTTCCTGATTACACCCATATTCCATTGGCAACAATGACAAATGATGTCGAAATCGTCACTGCTGTTTCAGCGAGTAAAACCTTTAATATTCCCGGCCTTGGATTATCAAGTTTAATTGTTAGCAATAAACAACACCGAGACGCGATTAACGCCGTGTTTGAGCAATGGCATGTCAGTGCCTGCAATCCTTTTAGTATCGTCGCATTTGAAGCCGCGTACCGTGATGGTGAACAATGGTTAGACCAACTAATGGCCTATTTGGCTGAAACAGCTAAACAGGTCAGCCAATTATTTGAACAGTCTTCATCTTCAATTAAGGTTATGCCATCACAAGGCACATATCTTTTATGGCTTGATTGCCGAAAGCTTGAATTAACTGATGACGAGCTTAAACGACTTTTTGTCGAACAAGCCAAAGTTGGTTTAAATCCCGGCATTAGTTTTGGCGAAGCGGGCAGTGGATTTATGCGATTGAATATTGCAGCTCCAAGAAAAATAATACTCGATGCATGCCAGCAAATTATTGCAGTGTGTAGATAAGGATAGTGTTGGCAATTTGTCTGATTAAAAAAACAACGGGAACCTGCTTGTACCAATTCCCGCTTTTGCCTTGATTATAAATTTTCAGGGAATTATAGTCCGTATAAGTATAAAAATTACAGGGAATTTTTATTCCTGTTAATAACAATGTTAGACGAGCTGCGCCCTTAAAAGGAAATTCGCATGGAAGATATTATTCGCACTTCTGAAATGCTTTCAGCAGTGAAGTGGTATTTTGAACTCAAAAACCTCTCACTACGCAATGCCCTGGCTTTGCGATGCCCCCTCTCTGTCGATAACCAGAAAGATTTGCGGCAATATTATTCTCAATATTTTGCAGGCCTATTGTCTGCAACTGAACTGTTTTTAGAAAAAGAGTACCCCAATAACACCAGCTTCCGGAATCTGCTTTATAAGAAACTAAGCTTTGAAAATTTTCCGGATGGTGAAGAAAACTATTCTTATCTCCGTGAGCTCCGAAACAGCATAATACATAGAGGCCTTGATATTAGTTCAGCAGCACATATCAAGGATGATTTCCCGCTTATTATCTCTCCATCTCCTGTAACTAACCGTAGCGGCGTGGCATCCCATAATGCATTTGGCCATTACCTGATCGAGGTAATTGAGAAATGCGAAGGAGCCATGAGGGATGTCTTCCTTGAGCACTTCGAAGAATTTAGCCTAATGGATAAGCGTCTTCCACAAGAGAAAGTCATTGAGCTAAGTGAGAAATTTATATCCAACTCCACAGCCATGCCAGACTGGGTAAAAAAGTCAGCACTCGCCTCTATCAAAGACATTAATCACGAAGAAGTCCATCTGGCATCAATGAACAGCCTAATCGAAACATTGAAAACCGATGTGCTATCTCAGTACTTCGTCTAACAACTGGTTCAAATCGTTCGCTGCGCTCACTGGACGGGCTAAAGCCCGCCCCTTAACCAAACGTTAGCGCCCTGTGCCATCTAGCTATCGGAGTTTTTTATGCGATTTGTCTTAGATCAAAACATGTCGCGGAAACCGGAGTTGTCAGAACATCTGGAAAACGGGCACGAGATTGTATTAATTGATGAATTTTTTGTAGAAATATTTAAAGCCACAGATCCTGTCCAGATGTTTAATAAAAACACTAAGATCATTAGAGAATATCCATCTTCCATTTATTATGGCAAAAGCAGGGGTGAGCTAGTGCGGCAAGAAATTGTTAATGGCGCGCCACTGTCAAAAGAGGATTTGATTTGTGAAGAGAATACTCAAGAAATCAGAAACCTCATATTATTGAATTACTCTAATTCACGAATTAACCAATTTAAATTAGAAGCAAAAAAGAGGGAAGAAGAAAGCTTAATGTTTTCTGAAGAGTATATACGTGGCATTTCGGCAAAAGCAGATTTATTGGATATTAAGCAATATAGAGACGCGCCAGAATTATTAAAATCTCATATGTATGATGTCTCAATTGCTGTTCTAGAGATGGTATTTAAAGAAAAGTATGGTGATTCATTTAACGCAGAAATATTCAAATTCAAAA
>JBFIJJ010000163.1:0-6058 GCA_041600795.1 Methylophagaceae bacterium
AATTAAAGAAATACCATCGCCAAAATCAGTTGAAAACTGACCATAAAATTCTACTGGAGCATGCGTCCAAAGCTGTGCGTATCCAACATTCTTATAATCCGATAACAAAAATGCGTTTGTACCTGTACGTCCAAGTCTCAGCTCTAACTTTGGTGTGAGTTCGTAGTCAAGGTAGGCCCATTGTATTGCTCGGTTCAAAGAGTGATCAGGACGTGATGCCGCCACTAGCTGTAACCCGAATTTTAATTTATCCGTTGGTGCATAGTTGAGCTGTAAACCTAGATTAGAATCTAAACCTGTAGACCAGTCATCAAAAACGCCTTTCTGAGTGACATTATTACGAACGGCAATTAAATCACTATCGGATTTTGTGAGACCTAAGCTACCAAAGCCATTGATTCTGAATTTATCTGAATCGATCTCAAATGCATGCGATGTAATACAAAAGGGAACGGTAAAAACAATACCTACCCAATATATCAATGTCTTTACATGCATATAATTCACTCTAGCCCAGAGATCTTACTCAAGTTGTATAAACTAAAGCGAAGAAGTATAACCCAAAAAGACCGATAACCTTATATAAATTCTGGTTTTAGTCATTAAATAATCACATCACTAGCGTTCTAATTTATTTCATGTTTTTGTTTTATTTTAACGGCTATGAACCTGTTGATATTCACTGCCCCAATCACATAATAAATCGAGAGCAGGGTTTAATTTATTGGCAAGTTCTGTCGGCGTATATTCAACCCTAGGTGGCACTTCAGCATAAACTTTACGCGTGATCAATTTATTTGCTTCAAGTTCACGCAATTGATGGGTTAGCATTTTTTGAGTGATTTTAGGTATCTCACGCTTTAATTCACCAAAGCGGAGCGTCTTGCCTCGAAGATGATAGAGAATAATTATTGTCCATTTACCACCAATAACATCAATTGCCGTTGCAACAGGACATTGCGCCATATCATGACATTCTGTTGTCTGCTCTGTTGGTGCAGGATTACTATTTTGTTGCATCTTACTTATTGCCATTAGGCACCTCTACGTAACTAAAGAACAAATTCGTGCGTACTTGTTAAAGATCTATTCCGCCCCTATAGTTACAAAAGTATACTAAATATAGTATTGAAACAATAAGATTATTTTTTAGACAGCACTCATGCTTCATACAGTTAGGGAACAAGGATAATACAATGACTTTTGACTTACTTTTTAGTGAAAAAAAACTAGGCGCTCTGACTTTACCTCATCGTATTGTTATGGCACCACTTACTCGTTCACGCTCATCACAACCTGGTGATATTCCAAACGATTTAAATGTTGAGTATTACAAACAACGCGCATCAGCAGCTCTGGTGATTACTGAAGCAACTCAGATTTCCCCACAAGGCAAAGGCTATGCTTTCACGCCAGGTATTCACTCACCAGAACAAATTGCTGGTTGGAAAAAAATAACGGATGCTATTCATCAACAAGATGGTCATGTCTTTATGCAGTTATGGCATGTTGGAAGGGTGTCACACTCAAGTTTACAACCTGATGGCAAACTCCCAGTTGCACCATCAGCTCTACCTGTTACAGAAGGTCAGGCATTTACAGAAACTGGCATGCTCGACTTTGAAACACCTCGCGCTTTAGAAACAGGTGAAATTTCAGGCATCGTTGAGCAATATCGCCAAGCAGCCTTAAATGCCAAACAGGCTGGCTTTGATGGTGTTGAAATCCATGCGGCTAATGGTTATTTGTTAGAACAATTTCTAAAAGATGGCACTAATAAACGTACTGATCGTTATGGTGGTAGCTTCGAAAATAGAGTACGAATTGTATTAGAGGTCACGCAAGCTGTCACCAATGTTTGGGGTGGTGATCGTGTCGGAATTCGTCTATCTCCCACGGGCACATTCAATTCGATGACGGAAACCGATCCTTTAGGTTTGTATAGCTACTTAATTGAACAATTAAATCCCTTCAATTTAGCTTATGTGCATATTGTTGAACGGTTTGGCGTTTCTAAAGACGCAGATACCAACGAGTTTGACTTCGTTCATTTACGTAATCTATTTAATGGTACTTATATCGCTAATGGTGGTTACAACGGTGAAACAGCTGAACAAAGTTTAGAAGCAAATGAGTCTGATTTTGTTGCCTTTGGTATTCCATTTATTGCTAACCCTGATCTACCGGCTCGCATCAAACTGGGTGCTGATTTAAACGCTCCTGACTTCAATACGTTTTATGGTGGTAATGCCAAGGGTTATACCGATTATCCTGCCTTGCAAGCTTAAATTTAAAAGGCTGATAGCTATGTGTATTATAGCTATCAGCCCCATTTTAAAGTCCTAAATCACTTAAACTTGGGCTATCTTCTGGACGCGAACCCAAAGGCCAGAAGAATTTACGATCTTGTTCTTTAATTGGCAGATCATTGATCGAAGCAAAACGGCGTTGCATTAAACCTTGTTCAGTAAATTCCCAATTTTCATTGCCGTATGAACGATACCATTGGCCTGAATCATCATGCCATTCATAAGCAAATCGAACCGCAATATGGTTATCTGTATAGGCCCATAATTCTTTTATTAATCGATAATCTAATTCTTTTGCCCATTTTCTGGTTAGAAATTCTTTAACTTGGTCGCGACCATTTACAAATTCTGAACGATTTCGCCAATAAGTATTTTCGGTATACACCATCGACACGCGCTCAGGATCACGACTGTTCCATGCATCCTCAGCCATTCTAATTTTTTTAATCGCACTTTGCTCATCAAACGGTGGTAAAGGTGGTTTTGTTTCCATCACAATCTCCAAAGGTAGACCAATCTGTCTACATAAATTGTAGCCAATGTAGACAGACCTGTCTATAATCATTTTTATGAAAACAAAACAAACTCACATTACATCGCCTCCCGCACGTGAGCGGATTTTATTAACCGCGCATGATTTGTTTTATGCAGATGGTATTAGAGCGACCGGGATTGATCGGATTATTAAAGAATCTAAGGTGACAAAAGTGACTTTTTATCGCCACTTTCCAAGTAAAAATGATTTGATTATCGCGTTTTTAAATTACCGCCATCAGCGTTGGATGACTTGGTTTACAGATACGCTCAAACGCCATGGCAATAGTTTAGAGGCGCTAAGCCCAACATTATTGGAATGGTTTGCATCAGCACACTATCGTGGTTGTGCGTTTATTAATAGTGTTGGTGAATTGGGTGAAACCTTGTCTGAGGTAAACCAAATCTCGCACCAACATAAACACGATATGACTGTTGTCATTAAAGACTTATTGCCTGAATCAGCAGAGAGAAACAAAATTGCCAATGCACTTGCATTAGCCATTGATGGTGCCGTTATTCGAGCACAGATTGATCAAAAACCTGAAACTGCAATTGAAGGGTTTAACACCATTGTCGCTGCTTTTAGTTCTGACAATGAGAGTTAAGCTAAAAGCCTGTCCAGCATCTGGATAGGCTTCAGCCCGACCAAGAATTAGTTAAAAAACCCTTTCAAAGTATCTGATAATGCCCCACCAGCATCTTTAACTGAATCAATCGCCTTAGTTGAAGTCGACTTTTCAGGTTCTTTTGCTGTTTGCGTCGCTGCTGGTTTTTGACCCAAAGCTGTTGTACAAGGATCTGCATCAGCAGTAGCACGATCAAATAACCCCTCTGCTAATAAAGATAAGCCACCGGTCGCAACTGCAGTGCCAACTGATAAACCTGTTGAAACAGCACCGACCATATCTGCAGTTGGTTTCGGTTGTGCCAAGGTTCCACCAACACGAACAACAGAAGCCAATTTGCCAGCATTAATGCCTACCCCTTCTTTTGCCTCTGGTTTAATTCCAATATCTAAACCTTCCGTTTTGAGGTTAACCGTACCACTACCAATAATATTCATTTGATTGGTCGAAATGGCAATGCCTTTATCAGTTGTCGCTATGCCGTTTTTAATATCAAAATTAACCACTGCACACTGTAGCTGAGTTTCATCATTACTTGTTGCAAAGGGATTTAACATGCTGACTAATTTAGTTAACACATCCGCACCTAAGGCACCTGTAATCGAATCAGTAATTACCCCATTACCCACTTTGACTAAGAACTTACCATTCGAGCTAGCCATGATCTGACTAACACTTTCACCACTACCACTAATGTTAATCGTTGCGTCAGTCTTGGCACCGGTAAGCTTGCCATTCAAATCGGTAAGTTGATTGGGTTCAAGCCCGGCGATAGTGATGTTTGTAGTTAATGTGCCAGATTTACCGCTAGTCGTTAACGCAACACTGCCTGCTAACTTACCGCCAGCCATTAAACTGCTCAATGGTTTTATCGTTAGATTGCCGTCTTTTAATAACACTGAAACATCAGTATCCGCTAACACCATGCTAGTAGTTTTAATTTGTTTAGCATTAATCGATACATTGGCATTGACGGCTCTTAATGCATCTAAAGGCAAGGGATCAGATGAAAAAACACGATCTTTTTTCTCAGCTTGTTGTGATGCATCTTCATCACCTACAAATTCAGCTAAATCAATTAAGTTCGAATTGAGCTTAGCACTAATTGAAGGACGTTTAGATGCGATGTTTGCTGTTAACTCACCTGATAAATCTGACTTACCCGCATTAAGTGCCAATGATTTAATAGCGTAACTTCCAACACCGTCAATCAAGGTGCCAGACAGCGAAATCGGACCAAAATCAGGTAACTCACTGCCAGCCAAGCGTGACAAATCAGCCAATGTTTTAACGTCAAACTGAACAGCAACATTTATACCTTTAACATCCCGTGGTTTATTAATTTTTCCGTTTAATGCCAAGGTAGCATCACTTACTTCAATCGTTAAATCTACAGGATATTCATCGTTTTCTGTCAACTGTTTAAGCGAACCTAAATGCCCACTAACAGAAACAGGTATATCGTTGTAAGCCACTTTCATAATTAAAGAAAGTGGATCATTAACACTGTCTGATTCAGCCGTTATTTGATCTATAACTAGCTTTGTTGTTTGACCAGTAACACCGTCGATATAGTTAACAGTGGCATTTTTAATGTGCACCTCATTGACAACAACGTTGGGCACTTGCGTTTCTGACTCTGTTGTTTTTTCTTGTTTATTCTTATCCTTGCTAGCAAAAACCCAATTGCCTGTGCCTTTTTTATTAGTCTCAAGCAAAATGTCAGGATCGATTAAAATGATTCGATTAACCTGAATATCGCCAGTAATTAATGGTAATAACGCTACTTCAATTTCAAATTTTTTCAGGCTCACCATCTCAGGCTTAGAGCCCCAACTTGCATTGCTAAATTTAACATCTTCAACCACAACCGTTGGCACCAATGACAAAGCAAACCCCATGTCACCATCGATCTGTAATTGTCGTCCAGTAGCATCCTCGACAAGCTGAATGACTTGTCCTTTGTACTGATTGATATCTGTCGTACTGATAATTGCTACCACAGCAATCACTACAACAACCATTAGACCAGCAACAATTTTGAATACTTTTGTCATGACAATTCCTTCTAATTCATATAAAAGTCATTATAAATCGCTTTAATAATCTAACGACTATTTAGCTATTTAAATTTTTGGTCTCTATAACGCGACCAATGACAGTAATAGCGCCAACCAACTCATCTAACTGATGCGAAGCACCATCAAAGATTAGTTTGACCCTATCTCGATCTAACAACAACCTACATACGATAACTGAGTTTTTATACTCAACTACATAAATATCACCACTGCGAATAAAGCGTTGGGCTAAATCAACCACAACATGATCACCTTCATTAACTGTTGGAGACATATCATTGCCTGCCATCACAAAGGCTTTGTAGTTTGGTATCTCAGCTTCATCTGGATTAAGTTCAATCATTCATTTACCTGATTACTTCTCAAATATCTATCATCCAACTTCAAATGAAGTCACACCAAATATACGTTCTAATGGCATCACAGGCGCTTCGCCTGTATACATTCGAGCGGTTTCGAATACTACATTCATATTTTGTCGCTCTGCTAATGACACAGCAGCTCG
>JBFIJJ010000164.1:0-5979 GCA_041600795.1 Methylophagaceae bacterium
GGCAAAGCTTGTTTGATGTCTTTAACTGATTCGATAAAATCAACAGCATAATTATTGTGTTCTTCAATACCGGTGGCTATCGCAAAGATATTGGGGTCAAAAATAATATCTTCTGGTGGAAAGCCCACTTTCTTGGTCAAAATGTCATAAGAACGTGTACATATTTCACGTTTACGTTCACGGGTATCTGCTTGGCCAATTTCATCAAACGCCATCACAATCACCGCAGCACCATAACGGCGTACTAACTTGGCTTGTTCGATAAATTTTTCTTCGCCCTCTTTCATGCTGATTGAGTTGACGATACCTTTACCTTGAATACATTTCAGACCTGCCTCAATGACTTCCCATTTTGAGGAATCGATCATGATAGGCACACGACTGATATCAGGTTCTGATGCAATTAAGTTAAGGAAAGTCACCATCGCCTCTTTCGAATCCAACATGCCTTCATCCATGTTGATATCGATAATTGGTGCACCACTTTCAACCTGTTGCCGAGCAACATCTAAGGCCGCATCGTAATCACCTTCTTTAATTAATCGGGCAAAACGGGCAGAACCGGTTACGTTAGTCCGTTCACCGACATTGACATACAGACTGTCAGGCGTGATGTTGAATGGCTCTAAACCACTTAATCGACAATGATGTTTGTTTTCAACAGGAACACGAGGAGCGATCCCAGCAACGGCATCAGCAATAGCTTTGATGTGTGCTGGTGATGTACCACAACAGCCACCAACAATATTCAAGAAACCAGACTGAGCCCACTCTTTCATTTGCTCTGCCATGACTTCTGCCGATTCATCATATTCACCAAATTCATTTGGTAAGCCAGCATTAGCATGGGCACTAACATGACAGGTAGCAATCGTTGATAACTCTTCAATATATTGGCGTAATTGAGCGGCACCCAATGCACAGTTCAAACCAATACTGATTGGTTGTACATGATTTAATGAATTATAAAATGCTTCGGCAGTTTGGCCCGACAACGTACGACCACTGGCATCGGTAATGGTGCCGGAAATCATCACAGGCATATGCACGTGATGTTGATCAAAATAGGTTTCGATCGCAAACAAGGCTGCTTTCGCATTTAAGGTATCAAAGATGGTTTCAACCAGTAAGAAATCAGCACCACCATCAACCAAGCCAGAAATGGCTTCTAGATACGCTTCAACTAACTCGTCATAACTAACATTACGAAATCCCGGATTATTAACATCGGGCGAGATACTAGCAGTACGATTTGTTGGACCTAATACACCAGCAACAAAACGTGGTTTATCTGGATTTGCGGCAGTAAATTCATCGGCAATGACACGCGCTAATTGGGCAGAAGCCTTATTCAACTCATAAACCAGATCTTCCATCTGGTAATCTGCCATCGCGATTGAGGTGCCATTAAAGGTGTTGGTTTCAACAATATCAGCACCTGCTTCAAAATAAGCTCGGTGAATATCACTGATAATTTTAGGCTGGGTCAATGACAGTAAGTCATTGTTGCCTTTAAGATCACAAGGATGATCTGCAAAACGTTCACCTCGATAATCTTGTTCTTCTAGCTTATAACTTTGAATCATGGTGCCCATAGCGCCATCAAGAATCAAAATACGTTGCTCTAGAAGTTGGTGGATTTGATGAGTCGTAGCAGTCAAAATGGTGGTTCCTATTGAGGAAAAATCTAAAAGTAACCGCCTATTATATCAGAAGATAATCATTATTTTTCCTTGTAAAAAACATGCCTATCTAGGCCTTCCATCACCTTGCAACTTAGATCATAATCAGACTTGAGCCTCCCTTAAAATAACTGAAGGAAAATATCAACATGATCAAAAAAATCATAACTGGAAAACGTCTTCTAGTTTTAGATACCAATGTCTTGATGCATGATCCAACAGCGTTATTCCGATTTGATGAACATGATATTTTTCTGCCGATGGTGGTTTTAGAAGAGCTGGATGCAGGCAAAAAAGGCCTGTCTGAAGTATCCCGTAATGTACGCCAAGTCAGCCGTTTTCTTGATGATCTGATGATGGAGGTCGGTGATACTGAAGCGATTACCAATGGCATACCATTACCAAGTCCCGAAATAAATGGCGAGCATCCAAAAGCAAGTGGACGTTTATTTTTCCAAACTACGCAAATGGTTCAGGATTTACCAAAGGAGTTACCCGGTCATCAAGCTGACAATGCAATCTTAAGCATCGTCAGTGGTTTACAACAATCACGTCCTGACGTCACAGTTACTTTAGTTTCAAAAGATATTAACCTTCGTATTAAAGCCTCAGTCTTGGGCCTACATTCTGAAGATTATTACAACGATAAAGTGTTAGATGACGTTGATCTACTTTACCGTGGCTCGGCAGAACTTGAGGCTGATTTCTGGAATGACCTTAACCGCTTGGAATCATGGACAGAAGATGGACGTACTTTCTACGGTATTGAAGGTGATGTTGTTAAAGACTGGTATCCCAATCAGCTAATCTATTCGCCAGGTGAAGATAATACGATTGAAGCAGTTGTTCGTGAAACTACTGAAACCTCAGCAAAAATTGAATTAACACATGATTATCGTAAAGAAAATCATGCTGTTTGGGGAATTATGGCCCGTAACCGCGAACAAAATTTCGCACTGAATTTATTGATGGATCCTAATGTCGATTTTGTCTCCTTACTTGGACAAGCAGGTACGGGTAAAACCTTATTAACATTAGCTGCAGCGCTTACTCAAACCATTGAACACAAACGTTATGCTGAAATTATCATGACCCGTGTTACGGTGCCAGTTGGTGAAGATATTGGTTTTTTACCCGGTACTGAAGAAGAAAAAATGACACCATGGATGGGTGCCTTAATGGATAATCTTGAAGTGTTAAATAAAACGGATGTCAGCAGTGGGGAATGGGGACGACAAGCCACCAATGATTTATTACAAAGTAGGATTAAAATTCGTTCTCTGAACTTTATGCGAGGACGTACTTTCCTTAATCGTTTTATCATCATCGACGAAGCTCAGAATTTAACATCCAAACAAATGAAAACACTGATCACACGTTCAGGCCCGGGTACAAAGGTTGTATGTTTAGGTAATATCGCTCAAATTGATACACCGTATTTAAGTGAAACCACATCTGGTTTAACCTATGTTGTTGACCGTTTCAAAAACTGGCCACACAGCGGACATATCACTTTATTACGAGGCGAGCGTTCAAGACTCGCCGACTTTGCATCAGAGAATCTATAATCTGGCATACTATGTATGCTGATAAATGGAGTCATGGTTTTTAACCATGACTCCGCTCTATATTGTCAAAGGAGTAATCTATTGGAAAATTTGCCTGAATTTAATGATGATCGCCGTGAGTTTTTTCGGATAAATGACAATATTTATCTGACACTAACCCCCATTGATTCAAGTGATGTCGGCAATTTTATCAACGTGTTACGCACTAGCAATTCACACGATGTAAATTCCGAACAACAGCAATTAACAACACTGCAAAATGCGTTCAGTCATGTCGTTGATCAGATCAACCAAACCGATCGTGAAGTTGCACGCGCCCTGCGTTTACTTAATGACAAGGTCAATTTGTTATCACAAATAGTCAATCGTCAAAAAACACGCCCTTCTGACTGTATCTCGGTAGATGTTAATTTGAGTGGTGGTGGTGTCTCACTGATGAGTGCCAAAGAATATCAACAGAAACAAGCGTTTGAGTTCAAAATTGAATTACGCCCATCGGGTTCGATAATCCAAGGCATTGCCAGTGTAATTGGCTGTAGTCAGCCCTATGAGGCTCCTAAAGAAACGCCTTATTTATTACGCCTTGTTTTCAGTCACATGACCGAACATGATCGTAATCTGCTTGTTAAACACACCTTAACAAGACAAGCAGAAATTTTACGGGCATCAAAAGATCAAGCTTAAATCATGTTAAACGCGTTTTCATAAACGCATAATACATAACAGGGATGACCAATAAGGTCAGTAAGGTTGACACTAAAATTCCGAATAATAATGCGACCGCTAAGCCATTAAAGATTGGATCATCCAAAATAAATAAGGCCCCTAACATTGCGGCAATAGCAGTCAGCATGATCGGTTTCGCCCGTATTGCAGCCGCCTGAATCACCGCCTGTTCCAAGCTTGTGCCTTGCTTGATAGCTTGATTAACAAAGTCCACCAGCAAAATCGAATTTCGTACAATAATCCCTGCCATGGCAATCATGCCTATCATCGACGTTGCAGTAAATTGTGCGCCTAATAAGGCATGGCCCGGCATCACACCAATGATAGTCAACGGTATCGGTGCCATAATCACCAGCGGCACCAAGTATGATTTGAATTGAGCCACAACCAAGAGATATATCAAAATAATACCAACCGCATAGGCTGCACCCATATCGCGAAATGTCTCATAGGTTACTTGCCACTCACCATCCCATTTAATACTGCCTTTAATCGGTAATAGTGGTGCCTTAACTAAAAACTGCTCAATGCCGAATTGGTCAAACTGTTGGTAAAGTTGATACATGCCATAAAGCGGACTATCTAATTCACCCGCCATATCGGCAGTGACATAACTCACTGGCAATAAATCTTTGTGGTAAATAGTTTGCTCACGTTCAGTATCAATCACATTAACCACATCACCAATAGCGATCATTTCGCCTTGATAATTACGTAAACGCATTTTCAATACCGCTGCTATATCAGCCTGCTCAGCAGTCGGTAATTGCAATCGTAATGGCACCGCATATTTAGCCGTTTCATTATGAAGATAACCAACATCATCGCCTGCCAATGCCAACGAAATAGCATTGACAATCTGTTGTTGCGTTAAACCCAATTGCGCTGCTTTTTGCTGATCAATATTGATACGTTTGCGTGCAGCAGCAAACTCTATACTGTCATCACTATCAGCAATATCTTCTGTTTGCTCGAACACGGTTCGAATTTGACTTGTTAAAGCCAACTGATTGTCATAATCCAAACCGTACACTTCCGCGACAAGCGGTGCTTGTACTGGTGGTCCTGGTGGTACCTCCACAATTTTGACATTGCCACCCCAGCGTTGACCGATCTGTTGTAACGGTTCCCTGACCGAACGCGCAATATCATGGCTTTGTCGTGTTCTTAAATGTTTGTCCGTCAAATTGACTTGAAGATCAGCAAATTCAAAACCCTGCCTTAAATAATACTGCCTGACCAGACCATTAAAGTTAATCGGTGCAGCAGTACCGACATAAGCTTGATAGTCAGTCACTTCCGGCACGGTTGCGATATAGGCTCCTAAGTCACGCATCAGACCTGCTGTGCGTTCCAGACTCGTTCCTTCTGGCATATCAACCACAACTTGGAACTCGGATTTATTATCAAACGGCAACATTTTTAAGACGACCAATTTCATTGCTGCCAAACCAATAGACAGTGCAATCAACCCAATCATCACCATTAATAACAGCCAACGCCAGAAGCGACTGTTTGGCTTTAACACAAACACGCCGATTACCTGATGGAAGAAGCGATAAAGCCTAGTCGATGTAGATAATGCGCTCGGTGCTGATTCATGTTTGGTTTTCGACATCATTTTGAACACCATCCAAGGCGTTAAAATGTAGGCAACAAATAAAGACAACACCATACCGATGCTGGCATTGATTGGGATAGGACTCATATAAGGCCCCATCAAACCAGTGACAAATGCCATCGGTAATAATGCAGCAATAACAGCGAAGGTCGCCAAAATCGTTGGACCGCCAACTTCATCAACAGCAAGGGGAATTGCTTCACGCAACGACTTGCCGCCTAGTTGATGATGACGATGAATATTTTCAACCACCACAATCGCATCATCGACCAAAATACCTATCGAAAATATCAGTGCAAACAATGACACCCGATTAAGGGTAAAGCCCCATGCCCATGATGCAAATAACATCAGCATCAACGTCACCACAACGGCAACACCA
>JBFIJJ010000165.1:0-5973 GCA_041600795.1 Methylophagaceae bacterium
ACAACATAATCAAATTGCATACCGAGCTCCGAACCATCACCAAGCAAGCGTTGAAAATTAACTTGATCTTCTGGTGTCGTGATAATTAGAACCTGTTTTATCCCTGCTAACATTAATACGGATAAAGGATAATAAATCATGGGTTTATCATACAAAGGAACGAGTTGTTTTGATACGCCTCGGGTAATTGGATATAAACGGGTCCCGCTTCCTCCCGCTAGAATTATACCTTTCATAATTTTTAGACTGTCACTGACTTGACCGAATTTCTTGGCTGTTCAACATCATTCATCTCCTCAAGACAATATGATCACTTGATAACTGTATCAGAATATTGAATGTGATTGGAGCAGTAATTAGTCCAATATTCGTTATCGCTTTAATTATTTTGAAGCCTTTAACCAATGGTGAGCATCTCTTGGCTGCGATTAAGGTATTAGATGGGTTGGTAACGATGACGCCTAAAGAACGCATACGATTAATTTGAAATTGGGCACCTATAAATTACAATACCAACTGAGTCATAACCACGGTATCCTAGTCTCTGTAATCCATCCATTAGAATGATGGTATAACGTTTCGTACTGCTACTCGGGCAACTATCCCACGCATGCTTATTTTATAATCCGAAAAATTGAAGAGAGAATTCTACACTTAAATCTTAGGCTCATGTTATATCTGTTAAAAAGTTTGCTTACTATTTAACCTAAGATCGGATAAATATGAAGAAATTTATTTAAACGACTATGATTCAGTCACCAAAGCTAAAGTAGGAATTAAAGCCTAGATCAGCTTTTACAACGAGGAACGAAAACATCAAACCTTGGGCTCAACACCAAGCTTGATGTATGATAATTTATGTGGGCTTAATTGAAGAAAATAACTCCTAAGGGTGGGGCGCTGTCCGAAAATCGGGATACATTTCACTTTATGATTTTACAAACATTGCCAAGCCCAAGGCTTTTTACATCAAATACTAGCGTTTTTTTATCCCTCCACCATGGTAAAATGCCCCTTTTGAAATTCTTACACACATCCTAAAATTAAGAAGGAACTTCAGCCCGTGGCCAACAAACCAACCGATACTGCAATAAACAATCCAATCATAATAGACCCAAAGATGATCAATAACTATTACGATCAACATAATGAAATTAGCCTAGTAGATTTATGGTCCTCTCTGGTGAAACAAAAAAAAGTTTTATTCTCAACGATGCTAACTGTTATTGTATTAGCTATTGTATATATTATGGTTGTGCCAGAAACCTATACTTACAGAACTAACATCACGATCGGCACTCAAGCCCAAGCTCAGCTTATTGATTCACCCGAAAACATAATTGCTAGCTTGAATAATTTGATTATTCCTAGAATATTAACACGACAACATGTTAGCCAACCTGATAACAAATTGGATGTTTCTGCTTCAATTCCCCAAAACACTAATTCTGTACTACTAAACACTAAAGGAACAAGTGAGCAAAAAGAGGCTATTACTGAGCTGCATCAACAATTAATCACTATTCTCGCTGAATATCATCAAAATAAAGCCCAACCTATATTGGATTATCTAAAAGAAGAGTTAACCGACTCTCAGGCAATGTTGGCTGAATTAAACAAAAAAGCACAGTCTTTCTCAGGTGATAACGAACAGATTACCTTGCTGCTGATTAATCTTGAGAATTCTATTCGTCAGACAAAACGTAACATTGCTGAATTTACACCGACCCATTCTACAATAGGTACTGTACCATCGGTTAAATCTACGAATAAAAGTATGCTTATCCTTGCTGTCAGTATTGTACTTGGTTTATTTTTGGGGATATTTTCCGCACTCTTCGCAGGCTTTATTGCTAAGGTCAAAGAACAAAGCAACGTATAAAAATTAATCGTAGGTGGTGCAGGCTAGGCTTGTGGCCTGCACTTTACTTATCCTAATCCTAGAACCTTAGATAATACACTTCTATTTTCTATCGTCAGTACTGAATTTATTTGTGAATTAAACCAACCAATCTTCAACCTTACACTGCGGTTTAAATCCTGAAACGTGTGCCATCAAAATCTTTCGTACTTGCTGGCAATCATTGGCGTCATTGCATTGTTCTAATTGCTCCAGAATTGGTGTTAACTCTGTCCAAGAAATAACCTGTTCTTCTGCGCGCATGATTTTTGGATGTTGAGTATCTGAGACATTGTCACCTATCAATAGCTCTTCATAGAGCTTTTCTCCTGAGCGCAACCCTGTATAGACAAGCTCAATATCACCATCAGGATGCTGTTCATCTTTTTCAATAAAGCCACTTAAATGAATCATTCGTTTGGCAAGATCAACAATCTTGACAGGCTCGCCCATATCTAATACAAAAACATCACCACCCAATCCCATGGCACCAGCTTGGATTACCAATTCAGCAGCTTCGGGAATTGTCATGAAATAACGAATAATACGTTTATCTGTAACAGTAATAGGACCACCATTGGCAATTTGTTCTCGAAACAAAGGCACCACAGACCCAGAAGAACCCAACACATTTCCAAAACGAACCATGGTAAAGCGTGTACAGCAATATAACTCATTATCTTGTGCAAGTGCTTGCAACACTAATTCTGCAAAACGCTTAGTTGCACCCATAGTGTTTGTAGGTCTTACAGCTTTGTCTGTAGAAATTAATACAAAAGTTTCAACACCTGATGCAATTGCAGCTTTTGCACAACTTAATGTGCCAAAAATATTATTTTGTACACCTTCTATTGTATTTTTTTCAACCAAAGGAACATGTTTATATGCTGCGGCATGGTAAATTGTCTCTACACCAAATTGCCGACATACTTTTTCTAATCGTTGCTGATTTTGCACCGAACCCAGAATTGCAATAACCGCCAAAGACATGTCATATTGTTGGAGTTCCTTTTCAATAGCGTACAAACTAAATTCATTTAACTCGTAGAGTACGAGTGTCTTTGGTTCAAGTTTTGCAATTTGACGACAAAGTTCAGAACCAATCGATCCACCAGCTCCTGTGACCATGACTGACTTATTAGAGATATTCGCATGAAGTAAAGCATCGTTAGGCGCAACTTGTTCTCTACCCAGTAAATCGGCAATATCAACTTCTTGAATATCAGAAACCTTTACTTTTCCGTCTGCTAAATCCATTAACCCAGGCAATGTTCTCACATGCACAGGGTATGCTTCTAAAAGTCTGATAATTTTGCTACGTCTATTACGAGAAACAGATGGAAGAGCTAATAACACATCGGCGACTTTATATTTATCAATTAAATAACTCAATCGAATAAAAGGATAAATATTAAGTCCATTGATTTGATTATTTGATAATGCTGGATCATCATCTATAAAAGCTACAGGGCGAAGTTGTCGAGATAATTTTAATGCTGCGGCCAACTGCATACCTGAAGAACCTGCCCCATAGATAATTACTGGGGGCACATGTTCATTATTTTTACCTAGTGAACTATACCCACTATGAACATGAGTTATCCACCATCTAGCTGTGAGCCGAGTTCCACCTGCTAATAAAAGTATTAACAATGCATGAATTCCATAGATGGTTCTAGGAACCCCTTGAACGTTGGACATCAAAACTAAAACAGCGAATACAATGGAATATAGCATTGTAGCTTTAACCACAGTCCAAATTGCACGCATGCCCAAATAACGGATTATTGCTCTATACAATCCAAATTTAATAAATATAGGAATCGCAATTATTGGAGCTGCTAGAAAAATCCACCACTGATGTTGCGGAGGAAAATAAAATTGACCAAGACGCAAAGAAAAAGCAAGCCAAAGAGATAACATCACTGTAATAAAATCAACAGTCGCTGTAATAGTCCTTTTAACACTTCTAGGACTCGACAACAATTTTTCAAGCAATGCTTTTAACATAGTGCCCAAATTCCATTAAAAAAATGGTGTAGATTATATTCTTTTTTTAAAAGTAATTCGGATTTTATTTAGAGATTTAGTACAAGAATCAGCGTGAGTTCCAGCTTAAATGCAAATAAATCTAAATACATCCCAAAAATGGATATATTTATTACAACTCTACTATATTTAAGTTTGTGATTTAAAAATGGCACGCCCGACAGGACTCGAACCTGTTACCCTCAGCTTAGAAGGCTGATGCTCTATCCGGATGAGCTACGGGCGCATTGTGTTGATGTCAGGCTGTATTATAGAGTATTTAGAATTGGTCGGGGCAGAGAGATTCGAACTCCCGACCCTCTGGTCCCAAACCAGATGCGCTACCAGACTGCGCTATGCCCCGACATCTTTTAGGACAGACATCCCTCAAGAAAGGCGAAATAATACGCCGATGATTTTCAACAGTCAATCACTGTTTTATATTTTTTGCTGAAATAGTTCTAACATGAGAACATAGCGTTTTTTTGCAGTCTGGAATTAGATGATGAGCGCTCAAATTATCGATGGTAAAGCGATTGCCGAAGAGCTTAAAAACACATTAAAACAAGCTAATGCTCAACGGTTAGCTCAAGGCTTACGCGTCCCTGGATTAGCGGTTATCTTAATTGGCGGTGATCCTGCATCGCAAGTTTATGTCGGAAGTAAGCGCCGCAGTTGCGAACAAATTGGTTTTAAGTCTGAGTCTTTTGATCTGGAAGAATCAACATCGGAATCTGAGTTATTAGCGCTGATTGATAAACTCAATAATGATCCAACAATAGATGGTATTTTGGTTCAATTACCACTACCGGCACATATCAACGCTGAAAAAATAATTGAATCCATTGCGCCAGATAAGGATGTTGATGGTTTCCATCCTTATAACATTGGCCGTCTCGCGCAACGTAACCCACAATTACGTCCATGCACACCCAAAGGTGTAATGACCTTATTAAATTCCACTGGCGTTGATTTGCATGGACAAGAAGCGGTTGTTGTCGGTGCCTCCAATATTGTTGGTCGACCTATGGCTTTAGAATTATTACTTGCTGGATGTACAACCACCGTCTGTCATCGTTGGACCAAGGATCTTGAATTTCACGTTCGTCGTGCTGATATCTTAATTGTTGCGGTTGGTAAGCCTAACTTCATCCCTGGCGATTGGATCAAACAAGGTGCGATCATAATAGATGTCGGCATTAACCGCCTTGATAATGGCAAATTAACAGGTGACGTTGAATTTGATGTTGCTAAAGAAAAGGCTGCGTGGATTACACCTGTTCCCGGTGGTGTCGGCCCGATGACAGTAGCAACATTACTTGAAAATACGCTGTTTGCTGCTGAGAATTTACATAACTAAAGTTTATAAATGACAAGATACAGACTAGCTACGACGCCAGCTAGTCTGGCCAGCATTATCCTCTAAAATAATTCCCATTGACGTGAGTTGATCGCGCACTTGATCAGCCGTTGCCCAATCCTTAGTCGTACGCGCGTCATTGCGTTGTAGGATCAATTGTTCAATCAACGCCACATCAAGATCATCATCACCTAATAGAAAATTCTGTGGCTTTTGTTGAAACAAACCTAACACATTACCAAACGACACCAGTAAACCAGCAAGATAACTGGCACGTTCAGGATTCTGTGATTGCTCTTTGTTAATAGCCTGACGCACATCAGCCATGACCGATAACGCTAATGCTGTATTAAAATCATCATCCATAGCTTCACGGAAGCGAACGCCATAGTCAGGATCATCTTGCCACACAGTATTTTCTTGAACATCAACATCACGTAATGCTGTGTAATAACGCGTTAAGGCAGATTTCGCTTGTTCTAGCTGCTCATCCGAATAATTGAGAGGACTACGGTAATGACTGGTTAAAATAAAGTAACGGACGACTTCTGGTGAATATTTTTCGAGTACATCACGTACCGTGAAAAAATTACCCAATGATTTAGACATTTTTTCATCATCTATTCGCACGAAGCCATTGTGCATCCAATAATTGACTGATTGGCAGCCATGTGCACCTTCGGAT
>JBFIJJ010000166.1:0-5890 GCA_041600795.1 Methylophagaceae bacterium
ACAAATTGGTGAAGGTGATGAAGTAGAAGTTGCTGGTGATTACACCTTAGATGAAAAAGCCAAGCAAGTTCACTTCACTGAAGCTGGCCATGAAAAAATTGAAAATCTACTGATAGAAATTGGTCTGTTAGATCCAAATGCAAGTTTATATGATGCTGCTAATATAGGTTTAATGCATCATGTCACCGCAGCATTACGCGCGCACGTTTTATTCCAGCGCGATGTGGATTACATAGTGCAAGATAATCAGATCGTCATTGTTGATGAATTTACTGGTCGTACTATGCCTGGACGCCGTTGGTCAGAAGGTTTGCATCAAGCGGTAGAAGCAAAAGAAGGTGTTGAAATTCAGCATGAAAATCAAACCTTAGCGTCAATAACGTTCCAAAATTATTTCCGTCTGTACAACAAGTTATCTGGTATGACTGGTACTGCGGATACAGAAGCGTTTGAATTACAGTCTATTTATGGACTTGAAGTTATTGTTATCCCTACACATCGCCCAATGCAGCGTAAGGATGAAGCTGACCAAATTTATTTAACCCAAAAAGAGAAATATGATGCGATCGTTGTTGATATCAAGAACTGTATCGAACGTAAGCAGCCTGTTCTAGTTGGTACATCATCGGTTGAAAGTTCAGAATATCTGCACGAGTTATTAGTGAAAGAGAAAATTCAACATGAAGTGCTTAATGCAAAACAGCATGAACGTGAAGCTCATATTATTGCTCAAGCTGGACAACCAGCTGCCGTAACGATTGCTACCAATATGGCGGGTCGTGGTACCGACATTGTTTTAGGTGGTAACTTAGAAGCGGAGTTGGCAGCATTAGATGAATCGGCAACTGATGCTGAAAAACAAGCACTTAAAGAGGCATGGCAACAGCGTCATCAACAAGTATTAGATGCCGGTGGTTTGCATATTATTGGCTCAGAACGTCATGAATCACGTCGTATCGATAATCAGTTACGTGGCCGTTCTGGTCGTCAGGGTGATGCAGGTTCAAGTCGTTTTTACTTGTCTCTTGAAGATAATTTAATGCGAATTTTTGCTTCTGAGCGTATGGCTGGTTTGATGCAGAAACTGGGTATGGAAGAGGGTGAAGCTATCGAGCATCCATGGGTTTCACGTGCTATTGAAAATGCACAGCGTAAAGTTGAAGGCCATAACTTTGATATTCGAAAACAATTATTAGAGTTTGATGATGTTGCTAATGATCAACGTAAAGTGATCTATGAACAACGTAATGAGCTTATGGCAGCTGATGACGTATCTGAAACTGTTATTTCTATGCGTGAAACAGTTATTAATGATGTGATTGATAACTATATACCGCCTAATAGTATTGATGAACAATGGAATATTGAAGGTTTACAACAAGCGCTACGAGATGACTTCGCTCTAGATTTGGATATTGCTAATTGGTTGGAAAATGATGATGAGTTACACGAAGAATCATTACGTCAACGTATTCTAGAAGCTGCTGAGCAAGCCTGTCTTGAAAAAGAACAATTTGTTGGCGCTGAAATCATGCGCCACTTTGAAAAGGCGATCATGTTACAAACATTAGATGCCCAATGGAAAGAGCATTTGGCTCAAATGGATTATTTGCGTCAAGGCATTAACTTACGTGGTTATGCTCAAAAAGATCCGAAACAAGAATTTAAACGTGAAGCATTTAATATGTTCACATCAATGCTTGAAAACATTAAACACGATGTGATTTCATTGATTTCTCGAGTACAAGTTCGCGCACAAGAAGATGTTGAAGCTGTCGAAGAACAACGTCGTCAAGCAGGTGCAGTTGAATATCAACATGATCAATCTGATGCTATGGGCGGTGATTCAGAGCAAGATGATATGCCTACACATCAAGAACCAATTACACGTGATGGCCGTAAAGTGGGTCGTAATGATCCATGCCCTTGTGGTTCAGGTAAAAAATTCAAACAATGCCATGGGGCGATTAGTTAATGCCAGTTAATCTTTCTGCACCTGAAGCAAAGGCCCTATTACCTATAGCTGGGATTAAATTGGGTATTACCAGTGCCGGTATTAAAAAAGTCGGTCGTCCTGATATTGTATTAATTGAAATGGCAGAGGGTACAACCACTTCTGCGGTTTATACCAAAAATGCATTTTGTGCTGCTCCAGTACATTTATGTAAACAACACCAGAGCGAAGCTTCACCACGATATTTACTGATTAACTCAGGTAATGCTAATGCAGGCACTGGTGAGCAGGGTATGACAAGTGCTCAGACATGCTGTCAGTATGTTGCTAATGTAGCAAACGTTGCTGCAAATACTGTGTTACCTTTTTCCACTGGAGTGATTGGTCAACAATTAGTGCTTGAAAAATTTGAAGCTGCAATTCCGAATGCTTATCAGGCACTGTTGACAGACAATTGGCATGCTGCAGCACACGCCATTATGACGACGGATACTATTGCTAAAGGTTTATCTAAACAGATTAAACTTGATGGCAAGCTTGTTACCATAACCGGTATTGCAAAAGGATCGGGGATGATTCGTCCTGATATGGCAACGATGTTGGCTTATGTCGCGACTGATGCTGCTATTGAACAATCGGCACTTGATACATTGATTTCTAAAGCGACCAACCAATCATTCAATCGTATTACTGTCGATGGTGATACTTCAACTAATGATTCTTTTGTAATTATGGCGACAGGCCAAGCAGGTAACGCCACAATTACTGATTTAGGGTCAGATGATGGCCAAACCTTGTATCAGGCGATTGCACAGATAAGTCAGTTATTAGCCCATGCGATTGTGCGTGATGGTGAAGGTGCGACGAAGTTTATTGAAGTTACTGTTGAACAAGGTGTTGATTCTGAAGAATGCCGTCAAGTGGCATATACCATTGCTCATTCGCCGTTAGTTAAGACAGCATTATTTGCATCTGATCCTAATTGGGGACGTATTCTGGCTGCAGTAGGCCGAAGTGGTATTAAAAATTTCGATTTAGATAAGGTCGCTATTCATATTGGTGATGTCTGTATCGTTGATGGTGGTCAACCAGCTTCTGATTACACCGAAGAAAAGGGACAACAGGTCATGGCTAAGGATGAAATTACCATTACCGTTTCTTTGGGACGTGGTCAGGCCAGTGATACAGTGTGGACCTGCGACTTTTCATATGATTACGTCAAAATCAACGCTGAATATCGCACCTAAAGTAATATCATCAACGGTATGACAAGCAATAAGATAACAACCCTAAGCGAGTTCCTTCACCATAGCGGCGCGAAATATCGTGTGTTTGATATGGGTAGACGCGTTGTTAAACTAGCGCCCAGTGAGTTTGTTGACTTTGAATGGGCGAAAGCACCTTACCCTTACCCATTCCAACAAACTGCATTATTTGGTGTTATTTTCTGGAATCCAAACTTACCGGATAAGCAGTATGTTTGGTTCTTAAAATTTCCTTTGGATGAACAAGGTTTATTGATCCAGGCTGCCCGTGATGAATTCTTAGTCATGTTGCTCGATCGTGTCGGTGAGTGCATGTTAGCGGCTGCTGATGGGAAAAATATTGAAGGTGCATTAAAAGATAGCCCTTATACCTTTACGCCGCGTGAAGATAAGATGGCGGCGTTTAATGCTAAAGCAACAAAAAGTCTGGCTGCTAAGCCTTCTCGTTTCTACGAACAAGCCTATAACTATTTTACGGGTAAAGCGGATCTTTCTGAATGGCCAACATTAGGTATGCAGGGTGTTGCTGATGTTGCTGTTAGATTAGATGATGATGAAGAAACCTTAGGATTAATAGAGACTATTCCGAAATTACCGGAACAGCCATTCCAAATGCTGTGTACATTTTTGGAAAATGCAGAACCAGCAACCGGAATTGTTGAAGAGTTGATGCAATTTGTAGATACAGAGTTACAAGAGAAACAACCCAACATTGCTCGGATTTGTGCCTGTTTACGAGCAGCATCAAATACTCCAGCAAAAGGACTTGTTGACCGAATGGTTACACGAGTACTTAAACACCCATGCAGTCAAAATATTGAAATCTTAGCAACTATTTCCGGCAGGATCTGGCGGGTATTAGAACAAGAGCACATCTGCAAGCTTTATCTGGAACAACTGGCCCATAATGATGCGGGTTATGCTGGTTTTAGCCAAGTTTTAGCTGATGTTATGTATATGCCAAAGATGAGAGGGCATATTATGAAAGTGATGCGCTCGCCAGAACGTTCTGACAAGTTAACCCGATTTATGGGAAAACTGTTTAGCGTTTAGGATTGGCCTAGGCTAATACCGGAAACAACCCTTTCAAGCCATTTGCAATAAATTCAACAGCAATTGCGGCTAATATAAGCCCCATGATACGTGTCGAAATATTGATCCCTAAAGTACTTATCCGCGAAGCAATCCAAGGCATCAGCAAGAAAAGCAGAGCCAGAATTACGGTCAAAGCAATAATATCTAAGGACATCAGCGCATAGTGTTCAACACCATGACCTTTATATGCATTGATAATTACAGTACTGATTGCTGCGGGACCTGCTAATAAAGGGATGGCTAGCGGAACAACAGCCATTGATTCTCTTGCTTGTTCTGCAATTTCACGATGCTGTCTTATCGTTGTGTGCGAGGTATTGAGCATTGATATTGCCATTAATAGCAACATGATGCCGCCACCAACGCGAAATGAATTAATACTAATTCCAAAGAAATCTAATACAAATTCTCCAAAGAATAATGACACCAACAATACGGTTGCTGTGGCTAACACCACTAATTTAGCAATGCGCCGTTGTTCATTACTATTTAAATCTGCAGTCATAGTAATGAAAATAGGGATGATACCGATTGGATTGACCACGGCAAGTAGTGATATTAGAAATTTGGTGTACTCGGTATATTCAAGCATTATAAAAATCTCGATTGTTTACAACACAGTATTACTGGCTTGTTGGCATTGATTGACAATACGTTGCTGCCATTCAGCTTCCACCATAATGTCATAGTTAGTTTCGACGCGGTCTAGAAAGACAAGACCATTCAAGTGATCATATTCATGTTGAAATACACGAGCAATGAATCCAGTATAGCGAGTTTGTACAACTTCATTCGTTGGTAGTGTATAGTGAACATCAATCTCAGTATGTCTAGGCACTAACGCCCTAACGCCTGGTACACTTAAACAGCCTTCCCAATCCTTTTCCATCTCTTCTGACATCCAAACTATTTCAGGGTTAATGATAATAGTAGGCTCCATAAAAGGTGCATGTGGATAGCGAGCATTGGGATGAGATGACATGATAAAAAATCGCTGTGAAACATCAACTTGAGGCGCGGCGATACCCATACCTTGTTTTTCTAGTACAAATGACAGTAGCCGTTTGAATAAGACTTGATTGTTAGCGCTCGTTACATCACAAACTGGCTTTGCAGTTAATCTCAGGTGTGGATGACCTAGCAGTAAAATATCGAACTCATTACACATAAGCTAATCCAATTAGAGTAATAGTGGGCGATCAATACGAAACCAACCAGCAATACTGTATCGGTCTCGTTCTGATTTTACTACCTCGTGAGGAAATTCTTCACTCAAGAAAACAACAAATGTACCGTATTCTGGATTTACTGAGTCGATCACGTTGCCAGTTTCTGGGTGATAAATGATTAATTGACCACCATCATCTTTGTGCCAGTCTTTATTAAAGTACATTACGGTACTTAAAACACGGTTGGCTTCACCTTTAAAGGCATCCAAATGTTTTTTGTAAAATGCGCCGGGCGCATAGTGTGCATAGTGACATTCATAGTCAAATAAACCTAAAAACAACTGCCTGTTTAAAGCTAATTTGAACTCAGACATGTATTGTAAAAACGTGGCATCAACTGGGTGTTG
>JBFIJJ010000167.1:0-5888 GCA_041600795.1 Methylophagaceae bacterium
TAAACACAATAACTCATGCATTTGATAACGATCTAGGAAACTTCTTTCAGCCCCCAAAACCGGGGTAAAATCATGAAGCGAAAGTTCCATACTGGCTTTTAAAATATTACATTCTTCCTTTTTCAAAAAATTAGGTAACATGCTATACCCTCTAGTCTGAAGATGATAAATGTGCTCGGCAATTTCAGAGTCTGGAAATAATTCTCTATCACGTAAGTTAATGTTCTTCATACTGCCTCTAATGAAAAGAAGGTTGTTACATTTTTCTAACTACATTCGCTCAATTTCTAACATGCTTCATAAAGTTTGCAGAATCTGGCCCACAATTAAAAAGGAGATCTAGAATTGATACATTATGATCAAATTCATTTGACCATAATTGAGGATACTTTTGATATCCAATGTAATCAAACCATGTCAATTTTATATCATGTGTCCGAAAAAACGTCTCATTGATATAGTTTCGTGCTGATGGACCAGAAATATATTCTTTTGCGCCTGCCTGTATACAAAGCTCAACTAAACGCTCGGTCTTTCCCTCAGATAAGGTATAATCCCAAGAATTTGTAATTTTTGTCTTTATTTGTAAATAGTTACATATTGTTTCAAGTAACTTCCTGTTTACAGCGGATAAGCTCGTATGAGATTGAGCACAATAAATGGGCTCTAACAAATGTGCTACCTCACTATAGTATGGCGCGCGCTTATAGTTTGCCTCAAGTGCCTTCCAGTGTTTTATCTGCCAGCGGTCATTAGAAAGGCTTACATCGCATATACGCCTATGTATATTTTTTCCAACTGGAATTGTTAACCATTCTAAGCCAGTTTTTGTTTTAATTTTATTTCTATTTCGCCAGTCGTTCTTAGTGAATTGCATCTCATCATAAAGAATAAATTCATCAACAGCAGCAATCAGATCAAAATAACCTTTCCACGGTATATAATTTGATTGTGAAATTGCTAATTTTTTCAATGGACACACCTTCTTTAAGTTGCCAATTCTGTATGACTATTTAAGGTATTAATCATAACTACTTTATTGAATGTTAATAATCATAAACTTAGTTATCTAGAGTCCAATTTCATTATCATTCAACGGTTACCGACTTTGCTAAGTTTCTGGGCTGATCAACGTCAGTGCCCTTTATCAATGCGACATGATAACTAAGCAGTTGTAGTAGAATGTTATAAGTTATTGGTGCTGTAATTCGACCTACATTTGTTGTAGCTTTAATTACCTTGAAACCACTTTCTGAGCTAATGTCCGATTGCTCATCTTCAAACACAATCATCTCTCCTCCACGTGCTTTGACTTCTTGTAAATTGGATTTGAGTTTATCCAATAAGTCATCCATAGGAGCTATCGCTATGACAGGCATATTTTCATCTATTAAAGCCAAAGGACCATGTTTTAATTCACCTGCAGGATAGGCTTCTGCATGAATATAGCTAATTTCTTTGAGCTTCAAAGCACCTTCCATAGCAATCGGATACATTGTTCCCCGCCCTAGAAAAAGTGCGTGATGTTTGTCCGCAAATAATTTGGAAATCTCTTTAACTTCCTCCTCATGAGTTAATGCGTTACTAATTAAACTAGGCAGTTTCTGTAAACCATTAACAATCAAAGCTTCACGTTCAGTATCCATACTATTTTTTACTTTACCAATACTGGTCAGTAGCAATGCTAAAGCAACCAGTTGGGTGGTAAAGGATTTTGTAGAAGCAACACCTATTTCTGCTCCCGCATGAGTAAGAAATATGAGATCTGATTCTCGTGTCAGACTACTTTCTGCCACATTACAAATAGTCAGCGTAGGAATGTTTTTGTTGGTTCTATTCGACTTAATTTGCTGTAAAGCCGCTAACGTATCGGCTGTTTCGCCCGACTGGCTAATAGTAACAAACAGCGTGTTATTTTGAATGACCGGGTTTCGGTAACGATATTCACTGGCGACCTCAACCTGACAGGGCAAACCAATAATATCTTCAAACCAATATTTCGCGACTAATCCCGCATGATAACTGGTACCACACGCAATAATGTGTATTTGTTCTATCGCGCTAAACAACGTTTCAGCTTCTAGCCCAAAGCTTGGGACTAAAACGGTATCTTGAGTAATTCGGCCTTCAAGTGTATCAATCACTGCTTGCGGTTGTTCAAAGATTTCTTTATGCATGTAATGACGATGTTCACCCAATTCAACGGCAGTAATATTCAAACTGGATTGTTTAACTGGTCGTTCTACTTTATTGCCTTCAGCATCAATGATCTCAACTGTTTGACGTGTTAATTTAGCAACATCACCATCTTCCAAAAAGATAAAGTTCTGAGTAACAGGTAATAATGCTGATACATCAGAAGCGATAAAATATTCACCGATTCCGACACCGATAACCAAGGGACTACCCTTCCTCGCAGCGACTAATGTTTCTGGGTCATTGGTGGCAATAACACCTAATGCATATGCACCCTCAAATTGACTCAACGACTGTGATACTGCTTGAAATAAATCATCGGTTATTTCTAATTGTTGATGTATCGTATGAGCAACCACTTCAGTATCAGTCTCGGAAGTAAAACGGTAACCAGCTGCAATTTGTGCTTGTTTTAGAACATGGTAATTTTCGATAATTCCATTATGAACGACAGCAACTTTACTGTTACAAACATGAGGGTGAGCATTATTCTCAGATGGAATGCCATGCGTTGCCCAGCGTGTGTGGGCGATACCAATTTGACCTAAAAAGTCGGATTTTTCTTGCTCAATTTTATGTTCGAGCTGTTTAATTTTCCCTAAAGCTCGTACTCGTTGAATAACATTGTTAGCATCTAATAATGCGATCCCTGATGAATCGTAGCCTCGGTATTCTAAACGTCTTAAACCTTCCAATAAAATGGGGGTAACGTTCCGTTCTGCTATTCCACCGACAATTCCACACACGTTAGAATTATTCCCGTATAAGTATAAAACGACAATTATACATTAAGGATAATTTCAGATTTATGATTTTTCATTTTTATTATGAATCACATCACTATTTAACATGGATATCAGATCAAACCTGAACTAATACAAATATGCTATTCGTGATAACTGCCATCCAATATATGCTGACACCATTCTTGATTATCTAAATACCATTGCACTGTTTTTCGAATACCACTATCGAATGTCTCTTGTGGTGTCCAATTCAACTCTTTTTCTATTTTGCTAGCGTCAATAGCATAGCGCACATCATGCCCTGCTCTATCAGTCACAAAAGTGATTAAGCTTTCAAAACCACCTGGATTTCCGCCTGCGCGAGAATGATGGTTACCCATTGCAAGTTCTTCGAGTAATTCACAAATCGTTTTGACTACATCAATATTTTGTTTTTCATTGTGACCACCGATATTATAAGTCTCACCGATTTCACCGGTGGTAGCAACTAATACTAGTGCTCTTGCGTGGTCTTCCACAAACAGCCAATCTCTGATTTGATTGCCTTTACCATAGACAGGTAAAGGTTTACCTGCCAGTGCATTAAGAATGACAAGTGGGATCAATTTCTCTGGAAAATGAAATGGCCCATAATTATTAGAGCAATTTGTCACAATGGTGGGTAACTTAAACGTTCTATTCCATGCTCGAACGAGATGGTCTGAACTTGCTTTTGATGCTGAATATGGAGAACTGGGTGCATACGGCGTTGTTTCAGTAAATAAATCATCCGTGCCTTCCAAATCACCATAGACTTCGTCTGTGGAAATATGATGAAAACGAAAACGGGCTTGTTTCTCTATGGTTAAATTCATCCAATAACTTCTGGCTTGTTCAAGCAGATTATAGGTACCAACAATATTGGTTTGAATAAATTCATCTGGGCCATCAATTGAACGGTCAACATGTGACTCTGCCGCCAGATGCATGATAATGTCAGGCTGGTATTGTGCTAGAACCCGCTGAATCTCGTTGGCATCGCAAATATCTACCTGTTCAAAATAATAACGCGGATTGTCACTGACTGAGATGAGTGATTCCAAATTCCCTGCATAGGTAAGTTTATCGACATTTATAACGCGATGCTCAGTATCATTAATCAAATGTCTGACAACGGCTGAGCCGATAAAACCAGCACCGCCGGTCACTAAAATGGTTTTCATTAGTGCTGTTCCTGTTGGGCTAACTGGCTTAAACACTGTTTTAGTGAATCGCGCCAATATGGAATAGTCAAATTAAAGTCGTGCTTAATTTTAGCTTTATTGAGTAAGCTGTAATGAGGCCTCGTCGCAGGGGTTGGGTAATCTGTAGTTTCTATCGGCTGAACATCACATTGAATATCACATTGCTCAAAAATAGCTTTGGCAAAGTCATACCAGCTGCAAACACCTTCATTACTGTAATGATAAATCTCACTGGTGAAAGTAGCTTGATTAAACTCGTCGCTCACTGCAATTGTCATAATGGTATTGGCTAAATCGTGCGCATAAGTGGGCGTGCCCACTTGATCGAAAATCACATTAAGTGAGTCCCGTTCTTGCCCAAGCCTTAACATTGTTTTAACGAAGTTATTGCCAAATTCCGAATAAACCCAACTGGTTCGTAAAATAATCGCATTATTTGGCAAAATATCAACGAGTGCCTGTTCACCTTTGAGTTTAGTCGCCCCATAAACACTTTGTGGTGCTACATCATCAGTTTCGATATAAGGTCGATAGTGTTGGCCATTAAAAACATAGTCGGTAGAAATATGAATCAATTTACTGTTGTGTTGCAAGGCTATTTCGGCTAGCTGTTGCACTGCACTATGGTTTATTTGATCAGCTAACTCGCCATCAGATTCAGCCTTATCTACCGCCGTGTAAGCCGCACAGTTAATAATAAGATCAAATTGATGTTGTTGAAAAAACGCGCTGATACTTTGAGGATCGCTCAAATCAAGATCTGTTCGCCTAGTGAACGTGAAATGATAGTTGGGATAGTGCTTGGCAACAGTTTGTATTGATTGCCCCAATTGACCACTACTACCTGTTACTAAGATAGTTTTGATATTAATCATAGTAGTTTATTGTGAAATCAAAACAATCTTGTAAATTAGCTAAGCTAGGTTGTTTGGTATCTTTATCTGAAAGTAATAACTGTTGTTTAGATAACACCCAATTGATATTGAGATCCACATCATCAAAGGCTAAACCACAATCACATTCCGGTGAATAATAATTATCCACTTTGTAGGCAACAGTAGCGGTATCAGTCAGCACCACAAAGCCATGAGCAAAACCGCGAGGAATGAACACTTGTTTTTTGTTATCACCCGTTAATTCCACTGCCACATGTTGTCCAAAGCTTGGACTACCTTTACGAATATCAACAGCTACATCTAACACGCAGCCTTCAATAACACGTACTAATTTGCTTTGAGCATAGGGAGCGAGTTGGAAGTGCAATCCTCGTAATACCCCTTTTGACGATTTAGATTCATTGTCTTGAACAAAATTGACGGAATAACCAAGAGCAGCTTCCAACTTGTCTTGCCGAAAAGTTTCAACAAAATAGCCACGATGATCGCCATGAACTTTGGGTTCAATGACAATAACATCCGGTATTACTTGCGAAATAAATTGCATTAATTAAATCCCTTCGTCCGCACGTTTCATCAAATATTGGCCATATTGATTTTTTGCCAGTGGTTCAGCCAGTTCAATCAGTTGTTGTTTAGATATATAACCCTGTTCGAAGGCGATTTCTTCCAGACAGGCTATCTTTAATCCCTGCCGTTTTTCAATGATTTCTATAAATTGGGCTGCCTCTAACAGACTTTCATGTGTACCGGTATCTAGCCAAGCATAGCCCCGGCCCATTTTTTCGACTGCAAGCTCACCATTTTCCAGGTAAAGTTTATTTAGA
>JBFIJJ010000168.1:0-5872 GCA_041600795.1 Methylophagaceae bacterium
AAAACGTCTTATTTCGGCATCTATCTATCCTTCTCTCATTCTTAGCTTTGGCGGTTTAGTCATGCTATTTCTACTGGGCTATGTTGTGCCCAGATTCAGTCAGATCTATGAAGCAAGAGATATGGATTTATCATCAGCATCTCAAATCTTGTTGCTGATTGGCAATACGGTCAAAGATCATGGATTGCTACTACTGCTATTACTCGTAGGCACTATTGTTTCTGGCATTGTCGTGTTAAGTCAACCAATAGTCAGGATCAGAATTGGTCAGGCCATTACACGATTACCTCAGATCGGAGAACGTATTCGCATTTATCACCTTACCCGATTTTATCGCACTTTTTCGATGCTACTACGCAGTGGAATTCCTGTGGTATCAGCATTGAGCATGATAGCCGAATTATTGGGCCTGACATTAAAAAATAATGTTGATTTGGCACGTAAGATGATTGTTGCTGGCAGCACCTTTACTCAGGCGATGCAGCGATCTGAATTGGTTACCCCGGTGGCAACTCAGTTATTCCTAGTCGGTGAAAATTCGGGCAACCTCGATAAAATGATGGAGAGAGCTGCTGATTTCCATGAAAAAGAATTAATGCATTGGACCGATGCGTTTAGCAAGCTGGTTGAGCCGACATTAATGGTAGTACTTGGTCTGCTTATCGGTCTGATTGTTTTTTTAATGTATTTACCTATATTTGAATTAGCGAGTGGACTGCAATGATTAGTTTTACTAAACCTGTTATGCAACTCTCTTCACTTATTAGAGAAATACAGCAAAGTGATGAAAGTGCATCCGATATGATGAAAACGTTGGAAGAGCAAAGTGCTTTGGAACCGGAAATATTGCTGGAACAACTATCTGAACTATTCGGTTATAAAACAATTGCTTATGATGATATGGTTCGATGTGATAATGCGTTTGATATTATTGGCTTTTCTGACGCAATGCAGAGAGATTGTATCCTGATTAAAGATCCTCAGGGTAATTTGATCTTGGCTTTCTCCAATATCTTCGACCAATATATTCAACCTTGGGCCATTGAAAAAATAAAACGACCATTTAGCATAAGATTAGCACAACATGCTGATATTAAAGCCTATTTAGTTTCCCAAGAAGAATCATTACGTACTGTTAATAATGCCTTAACTGATGTTGATAGTTTTACTGTATCGGAAAGATCGATAGAAGAATTATCTCTTACTTCGATAGATAAAGATGAAAGCAAGATCGTAAAACTAGTGCGTTCTACGCTGTATGATGCCCTGAAAGCTGATGCTAGTGATATTCATATTGAAACCATCCCTAAAGGATTGGCAATCAGATATCGACTCGATGGTGTAATGAGTCAGATGGGCTCAATTAAAGAAAGCAGTTTGGCTGAACAAGTTATTTCCCGTGTCAAAGTAATGGCTGAACTTGATATTACCGAAACACGTATTCCTCAAGATGGGCGATTCCGCGCAGTGTATCAAGGAAGAGAAATTGACTTCCGTGTTTCTGTTATGCCCAGCGTACATGGCGAAGATGTGGTTATTCGTATTTTGGATAAAAAATCGTTGCCAGAAAGTGAACAAGGCTTGCACTTAGGTTCTCTTGGTTTGGATGAACAGGTGATGGAAACACTACGTAAGCATTTTCGAAATCCCTACGGCATGATCTTGGTGACAGGTCCTACGGGTAGCGGTAAAACCACGACACTCTATGCTGCGATCAGTGAGATCAATAGTGGTCTTGATAAGATCATTACTATAGAAGATCCGGTTGAATACGAGTTGCAAGGTGTTTTGCAAATACCGGTTAATGAGAAAAAAGGACTTAGTTTTGCTCGAGGTCTGCGTTCAATTTTGCGTCATGATCCTGACAAAATTATGGTGGGTGAGATTAGGGATAGTGAAACGGCTCAAATTGCAATTCAATCAGCGCTGACTGGGCATCTGGTTTTAACTACGGTACATGCTAACAATGTATTTGATGTGATTGGACGCTTCCTGAATATGGGGGTCGATCCCTATAGTTTTGTTTCGTCACTTAATGTCATTATTGCACAGCGACTTATTAGAACAATATGTCCAGCATGTAGTGAGCCTGTTGTTATTGATCAAAGTCTAGTTGATTTAGCTAATACAGAAATACCTGAAACAGCAACTCCAAGACGAGGTCGCGGATGTGGCGTATGTCGTGGCACTGGTTATAAAGGTCGGCGAGCAGTGGCTGAAATACTTAGTCTGGATGATGAATTACGCGAAATGATCGCGTCGCGTCCACCGATAAAACAACTCAAAGAACATGCCCAGCGTCAGGGAACATTATTATTGAGATCAGCAGCACTCAATCTGGCATGGCAGGGTATTACTACAGTCGAGGAGGTTAATCGTGTTACCTCTGTGGCATAAAAATATGACGATGGTAGTGAGTCCGGAAACCATATGGTTACACCATGATGGTCAGGTACAGGAAATTGTTTTGCCAACAGTATCATCACATCATTCGATTGATTTTAACGCACTTATTGAAAAGCTTGAACCTTACCAAACGACTCTTTCAGGAAGAATAGTAGATGTCATTTTGGCAAACTCATTAGTGCGTTATGCGACGTTACCCTGGCAACCTCATTTGTATAAACAGCAAGATTGGCTTGCTGTTGCCAAACGATATTTACGTGATGTATTTGGTCATAATGCTGAGTTATGGCGTGTCAGCATTAGCTTGCAGGGCTATGGTAATCCCATCATTGTTGCTGCTGTTGATGCCATGGTTTGTGATGGTTTAGAGAATTTGGCAGCCCAATATCATTGGAAACTAAATAATTTGGAACCTGCATTTGCCTGCGTGGTTAATTATTATCAACGCTCCTTTAATCGCCAGTCTTGGCTGCTTATGGTTGAACAACATCGCTTTGTTCTTGCCCAGTCCTACGATGGTATTTGGCAACATTTTACTGTGGCTATACCTCAATTAGAACAAGGGCCAGCACAGTGTATTTTACTGGTTAAACAGGCTCAACAATTAAGGCGAGATGATGAAAAAGTAACACTTTATTTATATGGACATCAAAATTTAATGAGTACTGATTTTGGTGATGAGATTGATGTTCATATATTACCTAACATGGCTCAATTATCTTCACCTGCACAGTTAGATTATGGGTATTTGTCATGAAAAATATTCGCTTAAATTTTTCCAGTCAAATGAAGCAACAGCAGCGTCGCCGTGAGCTGGTAATAGTGGTGCTGACAGTACTGCTATTGGTGTTGTTGATTAGCGACTATATGACCAACAAACAGCAGTTAATGCAACGTACGACTCAACCGCAACTATTATCGCAACAACGCAGTATATCGCCGATATCCGAACATGATCGAATCAGACAGAAATTGGCTCAATCATTGGTGTCATCACTTAATACACCTTGGTATCAAATGTTGGATGCGATAGAAGAAGTGAAACAGAACTATCCTGATGTCTATCTCAAAACAATCAGTCCGGATGCAAAAAAAGGCCAGATATTGATTACAGGTCAAGTAAGCCAGTTAACACAGTTACTTGGGTTTATTGATGCATTGAATGCACAAAGCATATTTGATGACGTATTACCGCTCAGTCAGCGAGAAATAGTGAATAACGGCAAAGATATCGAGTTTAGTTTAATAATTGGATGGCATAACAATGATTAGATTACGTTGGTATTTCTATCGGGGCATGGACAACGTGCCACCGGTTACATTATTAGCATGGCTTGGCTTTATTGCCGTGATATGGGTGGCTCTGGCTTTATGGTTGCCAGTGCAATTCACCTTGCAAAAAACGGAATCTGAACCAGAGATTGCTGTGCCAAAAACAGTGCACATTGAGAAACAAGAATTAACGCAAGTTGATGCATTTTTAGCTGCGGCACCAGATATTGAACAAGTGTCACATGCAATAGAAACTCTGTTTGATGTTGCTGCAAATCACCATGTCAATGTGCAGGAGGTTATCTACAGAGATGAGATTAGACCGGGTGAGCCTATTTTGAACTATATGATTGATTTTAGTGTGCAAAATACTTACCCAAATATTAAACGGTTTATGACAACGCTACTTGCAACGACTCCCTACCTCGCTTTGGAACAAATTAGTTTCGAGCGAGATAGCATTAACAGTAGCCAGGTTAAGACCCATTTCAAGTTTAAGTTGTATCTTGATCATGAATAACGTGACGATAAAAAAATGGATATTGCTACTGGCACTATTGGCCATTACCTTGGTTTTGGTATGGCAAGCTCCGCAACCACAACAAGACATAGCAGTGGTGTCTGCTAAACAAGACCGAGCGGTATTAGCCAGATCAGACTCACTCGGTCAGGCACAATCGACAGATGAAGATATCGTTCTGAAGCAGCGTCAAATAGTGACTGAGAAAGTTGATTTGTTTAACACACCTCCAACTCCAAAACCGGTCACAGTTGTTGCCAAGCCAGTCCAAATAACACCCGTTCAGCAACAGGTAATTATTCCATTTCACTATATGGGGATGTTGGAACAACAACATCAGATCACGCTATTTTTACTGGAAGGTAGCGAACTTCATCTAGTTAAACAAGGTGACACCCTTAATCAGCAATTCCAGCTTCAATCCATTGATTTAGAGAATGGTCAGCTGGTTTGGCTATATCTACCACAAAATGAAATCCGCAAGATGAGTATAAGAAAATGAAAATAATAACTATATCTCAGACAGAAACAAGGGCTATGGCCGTTGTTACAACGGTTTTTATAATGCTGTTCTTATCCGCCTGTAATGGCGATTTAATGGCGAAGAGAAACACGATCGAATACGGTCCTAATGAGCGAAATTTGCCACAAGAAATTGATCAGATCAATCAGCGAATGGTAAAAATGGAGCAGTTAATCATTGAAGCAGATAAAGCACTCGCGAATAAGGACTTTGATCGAGCTGAAACAAGATACAAGGCGATTCTGGAACTTGATAGTCATCATCTGAGAGCAAAGGAAGGACTTAGACGTGTCAGTAGCCAACGCCAACACCAAGTTTGGCTGGCAGAGGCTAAACCATTGATTGGTCGATCAGAACAAGATCAAGAACATGCCAAGATGTTATTAACTAAAATTTTGATAGAAGATCCATACAATAAAGAAGCGACATTACTCTATCGCTCTATTCTCGCCTCTGAAGAGGTCGAGCGAATTGAGTCACTGAAAGTGCATTTGCAGTATGACGCTCCAGTTTCCTTAGAATTTCGTGAGACAGATCTGAAAGTCATTATCGAGGCTTTAGCAAAAAGTACGGGTGTTAATTTTACTTTGGATAGTGATGTTCAGAGTAATCTACGCGTGTCTATTTTTGTTAAAAACGTATCACTAGAAGATGCATTAGATATGTTGGTGCAATCGAATAGTTTGCGTAAAAAAGTCTTAACTAGCGATTCAGTGCTTATTTATCCGGATAAATCGACGAAAGTACGTCAATATCAAGATCTGATTATTCGCAGTTTTTATTTGGAATATGCCAATCCAGAGACTATGTCTGATTTGTTGCGTTCAATGTTAGGTATTAAACAAGTCGAAATTGATGACAGGCTGCCTACTATTATGATCAAGGATGTGCCTGAAGTGATGCCGTTAGTTGCAAAATTAATAGCTTCTCAAGATATTCCCGAACCGGAAGTGATGTTGGAAATGGACATTATTGAAATAAGCCGTACGATTAATCAGGATACAGGATTTAGATGGCCAAGCCAGTTATCGGTATTAAGTGGGGTAGGTGGATTGACCTTGGAAGCATTGAGAAACCTCAATAGTTCAACGATTGGTGTGACACCTAATCCAGCCATTTTGTTTAATGGCACTGATTTCCAGATTAATATG
>JBFIJJ010000169.1:0-5816 GCA_041600795.1 Methylophagaceae bacterium
CATAACGAAGACCGTATCCAGTAACCGGCAATTGTAATGTGGCACAACTATCTATAAAGCAAGCTGCCAGACGACCAAGACCACCATTACCTAAGCCTGCATCATGTTCAAGCTCGGTCATTTCTTCAAACGTCAGCCCCATGTCATTCATGGCTTTAGTCACTGATTCATCAAGTCCAAGATTGAGCGCGGCGTTACCCATGGCACGGCCCATTAAAAACTCCATCGACAGGTAATACGCTTGTTTGCATTTCGTTTCGGCGTAGATATGTTTGGTATGTTTCATACGCTCAAACAAGCGATCGCGCAGGGTAAGCGCTAATGATGTATAGAGGTAATGGCCTGATATACAGCCTTTATCTTGGGCTAGGTGATTACCATAGTAACTTTTGAAATCGTGCTCGATGGATTTTACATCCATACCTAAAGCAGGTGTGTCGTATAACTCAGGTTTGGCATTTACAGTGCATGCGTAGCGAGGGCTCATGATAGATCCTTAAATATTTTGCTAGTTTTGGCTGGGATATATAGCAACAAAACCAGAATGATTGGGCATTGTTACTTTAGGTAGAGTTTCTTCGTTGAGTTCTACGTTGTTTAAAAATATATCATCTTTGTTAAAAATGTAAGCACAAAGCGCATAAATTTCGTCATTAGTTAATGAAAATGGCTTATTTATTGGCATAGCGCGTCTTATGTAGTCGAAAACTGTGGTTGCATTAGGCCAATAACTATTAACTGTTTTTTCAGGATAATCGCTCGCTAATGAGCCAACTTCACCTACTAAAGGCTCAGCACTGGCACCGATGCCTTCAGGTCCATGGCAGCCTGCACATTTGAGTGCAAATATTTTGGCGCCTTGTGCCGCGGTGCCACTACCCTTAGGTAAATTGTCACCGTTAGGTAAAATAGTGAGGTTCCATTGTGCTTGCTGACTAAGGTGGTCAGCTTTTTTACCGAGTTTTTGATAGTCGTTTTCGGCAAGACTTGTTAGAGAATGCAATAAACAAATTCCAATAAAGATGGTTTTAATCAGCATAGACATGATTGATGTCTCCTGATTCCGTTATTTCCCAGCTTATGATGGCATTGTAATGAAAGAAACTATGATTACCACGTTGTTCGATTAATGCACTGCGTGAAGGTTGAATGGCACCTGTTTCATCAGTTGCACGGCTTTGCAGAACCGCATACTCTCCTTGCCAATGCCAGGGTAGACTAAAGCGTGTGAATGCACGATCTAATACTGGATTATGAAGCTGGGCATCAACCCATGTTTGACCGCCATCAGCTGAAATTTCAACTCGTGTGATTTTTCCGCGACCAGACCAGGCCAATCCCGACACTTGGTAAATTCCAGGATTGTCTGGCAAGGCCATACCAAGAGAGGGCGAAGTGATTAATGATTTAACATCCATCACAAAGGTAAATTGGCGTGCACTGCCATCGGCTTGCAGTTCAGTATATTGAGACGTTTCGTCACGCGTCATCGCTGGTTGTTCAACTAATCGTAATTGTCGCAACCATTTCACATTAAGAATACCTTCCCAACCAGGCAATACCAGACGTAGTGGATAACCGTTTTCTGGTCGTAATCGTTCGCCATTTTGATAGAGCGCTAATATGGCGTCATCAAGTAATTTTTCTAATGGAATACTAATATTTAATGCTGCGGCATCAGCACCTTCGGCAATAACCCATTTGGCAGAGGATTTGATACCTGCTTCTTCAAGTAATAATTTGACCGGAACACCAGTCCATTCGGCATTAGATACCAAACCATGGGCATAACCTGCTTTTGACTGAATCGGATTTTTTTTCCAACCGCTATTACTATTGCCGCCACATTCAATAAAGCAGGTACGCGATACCATCGGGTAACGTAACAAACTATTGATATCAAAGCTAAGCGCCTGCTTGACCAGGCCATCAATTAACAGGATATGTTGTGCGGGATCGATCTGAGGTACACCATTGTGATGGCGTTCATAGTGCAGACCATTGGGTGTAATTGTACCTTGTAGATCGTGTAATGGAGTCCATGACACACCATTACCAGGTGCATCTGGGTTTGCCGATATCCAGCGAATTACACGCTGTTCATAAGCTGAAGGCTGCCCATAATTTTTGAAGGCATCACCAGGTTTACGCATCCATTCCGGTAAGGTATCCGGAAATTCAGCTGTGGTTTGACTGGCCCAAACCGGCAAACTAACCGCGCCTGCTAAAACGCCGCCGAGTGACGCTTTTTTAAGAAATTGACGTCGATTTATCGTGGCGGAGTCAGTCATGCAATACCCTTCTAATCAGATTGCTCGGTTGCTTCTATTTCTTGTTCTGGAAAGAACCAACGATCGAGTTGAGCAATCGCTTCATCTTTTCCCGTTTTGTTGAGCGATGAAAACAATTGGACCGACGCCTGCAATTCAAGTTTCTTAAGTTGAGCTACAACTTGGTGAAGACTTGCCATAGCCGCACCATGTTTAAATTTATCTGCTTTAGTTAATAAGATATGAACTGGAAGAGCGGCATTATTGGCCCATTTCACCATTTGAATGTCAAAGTTTTTGAGTGGGTGACGGATGTCCATCATCACCATCAAGCCTTTTAATGAACGGCGAGTATCAAGATATTTTCCTAAATTCTGCTGCCAGCGGATTTTAATTTGTTCGGGCACCTTGGCATAACCATAGCCAGGTAGATCGACTAAACTGCGCTCATCATCCAATTTAAAAAAGTTAATCATTTGAGTGCGGCCAGGGGTTTTACTGATTCGAGCTAATGACTTTTGATCAGTAATAGTGTTGATGGCGCTGGATTTGCCAGCATTAGAGCGGCCGGCAAAAGCGACTTCAATGCCACTATCAGCAGGTAGCTCAGATAATTGGGTTGCACTTAATGTATAAAGTGCTTGGCGATAAATTTGTGACATAAAACTGATGACTCAAGGTGCAAAAATACGACAATAAGAGTAGCATATTCACAGTTTTGTTTATTGAAAGTTCAATTTGGGAATTACAATGAAAAAAGTGTTGATGATAACAGCGATGTGTTTTGCATTCGGAACCGTTGCTCCAGTAATGGCTGAAGGCAATGTCTCAGCGGGTAAAACAAAGTCAGCAGTATGTGCTGCATGTCATGGTGCCGATGGCAATAGCCCTTCAGCAATGTTTCCAAAATTAGCTGGTCAGGGCGAAGCATATCTCCTTAAACAGTTAATGAACTTCAAAAGTGGCGAACGTCAAAATGCGGTCATGGCTCCGATGGTTGCGAGCTTAAGTGATCAAGATATGGCCGATTTAGCCGCGTACTATGCCAGCAAAAAAATGTCTCCAGGCGCGGTTTCAGAAGATTTACTCAATGTTGGTAAAACATTGTATCAAGCAGGTAATAGAGAAAGTGCTGTACCTGCATGTATGGCATGTCATGGTCCAACTGGTGCCGGTGTACCTGCTGCAAAATGGCCTGCACTTTCAGGACAACATGCTGCTTATGTCGAAGCACAGTTAAAAGCATTCTCAGAAGGTGCTCGTAATAATGATCCAAATAGCATGATGCGAGATATTGCTTCTAAATTATCAGCAGATGAAATGAAAGCTGTCGCAGCATACGTTTCAGGCTTGCATTGATATATATAGTCTAGAAAGTCGCATGGTCTCAGGGGCCATGCGACTTTTTTATTATGACAGTGTCTATAAGCACTGTTGTTCATATGGTTGCCACTAATGTCTGATGCCAAAGATTCACATGCTTATCGGAGAACGTTAAGCCAACGAATTTTCCATTTCTTAGGGTCAATGGATCTAGCCATTACCTTATTGCTTACACTGGCGGTTGCGTCAATTATTGGTACCGTTTTACAGCAAAACCAGCCTTATACCGATTATCTACTTAAATTCGGACCTTTCTGGTTTGACGTGTTTGAAACTGCAGGCCTCTATGATGTTTATAGTGCATTATGGTTCTTAGCAATTTTAACGCTGCTGGTTATTTCTACTTCCGTTTGTGTTATCCGCCATACACCGGCAATGCTCAATGACATGCGTAATTTGCGCACACATGTTCAAGAAAAGTCATTACAAGCTATGCATCATCGTGCAGAGTGGCAGTCTGATAAAACTGTAACAGCTCTAGCATCAGAGTTAGAGTCGCAGATGCAACAGCAAGGTTTTCGAGCGAAACAAACTGTGATTGATGATGGCATTTTGGTTTCAGCGATGAAAGGTGGTTTAAATCGCCTCGGTTATATCGCTACCCATCTTGCAATCATTATTATTTGTATTGGCGGCTTGATGGATAGTAATTTGCCATTGAAATTGGCTGAATGGCAAGGACGATTGGCTATTGAAACACGTGATTTACCAACCAACCAAATTCCAGCAATAAGCCGTTTACCTGTTGGACCGCAAGCGTTTAGAGGCAGTATTCATATTCCTGAAGGTAAATCATCTGAAGTCGCATTTGTTGCGATGCGTGACGGTTACTTAGTACAAGAATTGCCATTTAAAATAAAAGTAAAAGATTTTCGAATTGAGCATTACGCTACGGGTCAACCCAAGTCGTTTGAAACAGACCTTGTTTTATTTGACGATGATTTGGCTCAACCAATTGAACAGACAATTTCTGTAAATCATCCATTATTCTATAAAGGCTATGCCATTTATCAGGCTAGTTTTAGTGATGGTGGCTCCTCGCTATCGTTAGATGCCTGGCCATTAACAAAGGCAGCGGGCAAAGAAACGGTTGAGTTTGAAACTAAAGTTTTTGAAAACCGTGAAATGAAGTGGGGCGATCAAAGTCTAAAGTTAGAAATGTTGTCGTTCCGTCCGTTTAATATTAATCCTGATCCTACTGAGGATGAACCTGATCGTATTCGTAACTTTGGTCCTAGTTTTGGTTTCAAATTACGCAGTAAAACCGGCGAAGCCTTGGAATATATCAACTATATGTTACCGGTGGCAAAAGAGGGACGGTCATTTTATTTGAGCGGTGTTCGAACCAGTCCTGCTGATGAGTTTGGTTATTTGTATTTGCCAGTTGATGCCGCTGGTGGCTTAGACGCATTTAGCCAGTTTTTAACAGAGTTACATACTCAGGACATCGTTGCATCAATAGCGCATAACATGATGCTAGAAACATTGGCTGACTTGCCTGATCGAACAGCAGAATTAGAACAAAATTTAGAGCAAACTTTAGTGACATTGGTTGCGATGTTTATTGATGGTGGTTTTCAGGAAGTGGGTGAATTTATTGACACAGCTGTGCCTGAGAATGAGCGTAAAACCTTAGGTCCCGCCTATTTGAGTATGTTGCGAGAAATGTTGGCGAGAGTGTATTTTAATACCCAGAATACCACTGAAATCGACAATATTGATCCTCAACAGTTAGTGTTTCTACAGGATGCAGTCGATGCGATAGGTAGTTTGCCACGTTATGGATCGCCAGTGTATTTGATGTTAACAGACTATGAGCATGTAGAAGCAAGTGGGCTTCAAATTGCACGCTCACCAGGTAAACCCGTTGTATATTTGGGCTGTGCTCTTTTGATTGCCGGCGTATTTATCTTATTCTATTTACCTCAACGTCGGTTCTGGATGTTGGTGCAAACCAAACAAAGTAGCACTACGGTATTATTGGCAGGTATGAGTAATCGTAATCCACGTGAATTTGATGTCTTTTTTGAACAACAAAAACAGATGTTGCAACATGGAAACGGGAACTCTTAATCCATTTTAAGGTTCATATAGTCCACATGACTCGAATCAAAATCCTGAAACATAATTAAGAGCAAGAAATGACAAATTTAGCTGGCACAA
>JBFIJJ010000170.1:0-5814 GCA_041600795.1 Methylophagaceae bacterium
CACCGAGTTACATAGTCATATCCTTAAAGGCGAGTGGTTAGCCAAGTCCGATCCACATGGCATTGTCATTGGTAAAAAATTGGCGCGATTATTAGATGTGAAGCTGAATGATGAGTTGGTGTTTGTCGGTCAAACGGCAGATGGCTTTATGGCAAATGATACTTTTTATATTCGCGGTATTTTGAAGTCGGTTTCAGCAAACATAGATAATGCAGGTGTGTTTATGAGTAATCAGATACTGCGTGAACTCATTGCATTGCCAGATGATGCACATGAGTTAGTGATCATGCGCCAAGATAGCCAAGATTTAAATGAAGCGACACAGCAGATACAAACGATTGCTGCTGATTATGAAGTATTAAATTGGTCGAAATTATTACCTGTTATTCATCAGTTTTTAGAAACGGCTCATGTGCAAACGCTGGTAATGATGGTCTTTACCTATATTGCGGTGGGATCGGTTGTGCTCAACGCGATGCTGATGAGTGTGTTTGAACGTATTCATGAATTTGGCGTAATGAAAGCTGTTGGTGTCGGGCCTTGGCAGTTGATTAAACTAATTTATGCTGAAATGATGATTCAAGTCGTTCTGGCTAGTTTCATCGGTGTCATTATTGGTGGCGCAGCCTCATTATATTTTCAACACAACGGCATTGATTTATCGGCAATCGCTAACGATTTTTCTTTTGCAGGTTTGGCTTTAGATCCTATTTGGTATGCCTTAGTGACCATTGAATCACTTGTTGTTCCGATTGCATTTTTATTTGTTATTGCGGCGATAGCAGTTATTTATCCTGCGGCCAAAGTCGCCATGTTGAAACCAGTGGACGCAATTCATCATGTCTAGGTGTGAACGATGAATCTTAATACCTTAGCGTGGCGAAATCTTTGGCGTCATAAACGGCGCACCTCGATCACTGCGTCATCTATTGCATTTGGTGTGTTGTTGGCGGTTACCTTCACCGGGGCGGGTGATTATTTTTACACGCGCATGATAGATGCCGGTGCCAATATGGGCATGGGCCATATTACCGTGGCGAAACCCGATTATAACCGGGCGCCAAGTTCTAAAAAGTATTTGCAGGATGCAGAGAATTTAAGACAACAACTGTTAAAAGTGGATGGTGTCAGCACTGCATTTTCTCGGATTCAAGGTCAAGCCATGTTTGCTAGTGCCCGAAAAAATATTGGTGGTGGATTTATTGCTGTGGATATCAATCAAGAAACGGCTGCAAACAATTTATTCATTAAAGCGTTAATCAAAGGCCGATTGCCCGATGCCGACAGCAAACATACAGGTATTATTCTAGGTGTTGATTTAGCTAAAAAACTTGAACTGGATATTGGTAAAAAAGTGGTCTACACGACAACTGATGCCAACGGTGAAATCGTCAGTGCCATTGCACGCATCACCGGTTTATTTCAAACTGGAGAATTACAAATTGATGGCAGTATGGCCTTGTTATCACTAAGCACGGCTCAAAAGATAATGGGCTATCAGAACGATGAGGTCAGTGTGTTGGCTGTGATATTAAACGATCAACGCCAAAGTGTTGCGATGCGTGATCGATTGCGACAGCAAGATGCATTTAAACAGGTTGAAGTATTGAATTGGGAGCAAACACAACCCGATCTCGCCGGTATGATTACCGTCGATAAATCTACTAATAAAATCAGTCAGCTTATGATTGCGTTACTGGTGGCAGCGGGCATTTTAAATACCATGTTAATGAGTGTACTAGAGCGTATGCGTGAATTTGGGGTAATGATGGCCGTAGGCATGTCACCGAAACGGTTATTTATTCTGGTAATGTTGGAATCATTTTGGTTAGCTGTGATTGGCTTGATTATTGGCATTATTGTGACCACACCTTGGTATATCTACATGTCGCAAACAGGTATTGATTTATCGGGAGCTTATGGCGAAGGTTTTAGCTTTGGTGGCGTATTGATGGATCCTACTTTTAAGCTTCGGTTATTTGGAGAAAGCATTATTGCTATTTTGATTGGCTTATTTGGTCTGGCTTTATTATCAGGTGCTTATCCGGCTTGGCGAGCAGGCCGTGTAACTCCGGTTGAAACATTAAAAACACTCTAGAGAATGTGATCCTATGGCAGCTGCAATTGTTGAACTTAAGAATGTGATTAAAACCTATCGGCAAGGCGAAGTTCAGGTTAACGCTGTTGATAAGGTGACATTGGATATCCATAAGGGTGACTTTGCAGCATTATGTGGTCCATCAGGTTCAGGTAAAACCAGTATTCTTAATCTGATTGGCGGTTTGGATACGGCTAGTTCTGGTAAGGTGATATTAGAGGGTGTCGACTTGGCAACATTAAGCAATACAGCCTTATCTGAAATACGTAAAAGTCGGATTGGTTTTGTATTTCAATCTTATAACTTGATTCCAGTGATGACCGCCTTTGAAAATGCAGCCTTTGTTTTGGATTTGCAAGGAACAAACAAAACAGAATGTCATGACAGGGTAATGAAAACATTGGCAGATGTTGGATTGGCAGGACTTGAACATCGTCGCCCAGATCAAATGTCAGGCGGACAACAACAACGTGTCGCCATTGCCAGAGCGATTGTGACGCATCCTGCGATTGTCTTAGCTGATGAACCGACGGCAAATGTTGACTCTCGTACCGCTGAGTCCTTGCTGGATTTAATGCAAAGCCTCAACGAGCAGCATGGTATTACCTTTTTATTCTCGACTCATGATCAACATGTGATTGATCGTGCCAAACGTGTGATTCATGTACAAGATGGCCACATTGTTTCGGATCAACTAAAAGCATAACGTGTTTAGATTAGTCTTTATGCTCTTATTATGTCTGCCAGTGGCGGCGCAGGCATTTTTTCAATGGGGTGAAGGCGATAGTACATTTGAACTGAGAGGTTTAGTTCGAGGCATTGGCATTGCTGCTAATAATCCCAATGATGCGGTGTTATTTGAACACGATAAAATTCTCACAGGTGGTGGCTTTGGCCGAGTGATGTTTGATGCTCAAACCACGGGGCTCAGTTTCGAAGCTCATGCTGTCCAAAGCTACATTGAACCGGCCTTACGAACAGGGGGCAGTCGATTAAGTTCTGCCTTAGAAATTGAACGGAGTGATGCCTTACATTGGCGTTTTGCTGATCAACATGCTGATTTAGTTGTGGATAGACTTAATATGCAAATCAGTAGTGATAACTTAAATATTAAGCTAGGTCGACAACCAATTAATTTAGCGGCTACGTATTATTTCACCCCCAATGATTTTTTTGCTCCTTTCGCTGCCCAAACATTTTATCGTACCTATAAACCCGGTGTTGATGCTGCCACATTAGATTGGCAATGGGCTGAGTTATCACAACTATCGCTTTACGCCGTGCTAAATTATCCAACAGAGAGTGATTCTGCACGCAGAACAACATCACCAGATTGGAGTGACACATCGGTAATAGCACGAGTGTCGAGCCTAATCGACACTTTCGAATGGGCAGTGTTGTTTGGACAGGATCATGGTGATGACATTGTCGGTGTCGACTTTCAAGGCGAACTGTTTGAATGGTTAGGTGTAAGGGGGGAAGGACATATACGGTTTCCAGATGAATATGATCAATCTCGTGATGTAAAATTTTCATTAGGTTTTGAACATCGCTTTGAAAATAGTCTGACCATAAGACTGGAACAGTTTTATCAACGCTCAGGCGCAACCCAAGAACAAGACTATTCACTTATTCCTTCTAGCGATATTTCCCGTTTCTATCTGGCTAGAAACTATACTGCATTAGGGGCCAGTTATGAATTCACACCCTTATTAAACGGTGATGCTATTTGGCTATATAACCATAATGATCACTCTAGCTTAGTGGCATTATATTCGACTTATTCATTGTCAGATGAATCAGAACTATCATTGGGCGTGAACCTGCCAATAGGTGAACAACCAGAAAGTGGCAGTTTGCAAAGTGAATTTGGGAGTTACTCCAAATCTGTCAACGTAGAATATCGCGTTTATTTCTAAATGATCGTGACGATACAACGTGAAGTTTAAATAGCGTTATGCTCAAGCTTGATGAAATAATCTGGCAAGTCGTCGCTTCAATACCTAAAGGCAACGTGGCTACATATGGTCAAATCGCTAAACTGGCTGGTTATCCAAATCATGCTCGATATGTCGGAGCGACCTTAAAAAGGCTACCAAGTGATACAGCATTACCATGGCATCGTGTTGTGAATGCAAAAGGCGAATTAACTTTTCCTGACAGCAGTGACCACTATAAAAGACAAAAGTCCTTATTAGAAGCAGAGGGAATTAAATTTAATGGAACCAAGCTTTGTCTGAGCCATTATGGTTGGCACCAAAATTAGTCCTGACGTAGTGAATTGATTTTAAAGCGGTAAATTATGTTCTCTAAATTTATTAGTTTTGAACTGTTGCTTTATCCCTATAGCATCTATAGAATGCCCGCTTCTCTTGGGGTGGTTAGCTCAGCTGGGAGAGCATCGCCCTTACAAGGCGAGGGTCGGGGGTTCGAACCCCTCACCACCCACCAAGAACACTTCCTGTAACATCTTAAAAAATTCCGTAAACCATTTAAAAATGCGACTTTAGTCGGCTCCCTAGGGTCACTACGTCCCATAATATTCGTTGACATGTACTAATAATTATTTTTATTACTTATCTATGCTATGTTGGGCTATGTTGGATGGTCAGAACGCATGACTTAGACTAGTAGCCATTTATCCACGAGATAAGATGGCTTTCGGTGAATATGATGATTGATACGGATTACCAAATCAGAATAGCGACTCGTAAGGAAGTCGATATTGCCATTGAATGGGCGACAATAGAAGGCTGGAATCCAGGCTTACACGATGCCAATTGTTTTTATTCAGCAGATCCAAATGGTTTCTTGATTGGTTTCCTTGGCAATGAGCCTATTGCAACAATATCAGCTATTCAATATGGCAATACATTTGGATTTATTGGCTTTTATATTGTTAAACCTGAATATCGCAATCAGGGTTATGGCATTCAAATATGGAATGCGGCGTTAAGATATCTACAAGGACGAAATATTGGCCTTGATGGCGTAGTTGCTCAGCAAGATAATTACAAAAAATCCAATTTCAAATTAGCGTATCGCAATATACGTTATCAAGGAGTAGGGGGCGGATTATCGCCAGATACCGACCAAATTGTAAATTTAGCAGCGCTACCATTTGAAATGATTGAATCATATGAACGACCATTGTTCCCAGAGGTTCGGACTTCATTTATTAAGGCTTGGATCACCCAACCTGAAAGTAATGCCTTAGGTATCATGAGTGGTGGAAGACTCGCAGGTTACGGTGTAATACGCCGATGTCATTCCGGATATAAGATAGGGCCTCTTTATGCTGACACCCCTGAGTTAGCAGAATCTCTTTATCTGGCACTAACGTCTGGGGTTTCAACAAACGAATCAATTTTTCTCGACGTACCCGAACTTAATCGAGCTGCTGTGTCATTAGCAGAGCGTCAAAATATGAATGTAGTATTCGAAACCGCTCGAATGTATACAGGCGAAGAGCCTGTGATGCCATTAGAACGTATATTTGGTGTGACTTCATTTGAAGTTGGATAATAGATATTTGAGAATTAATCAGGTAAATGAATGATTGAACTTAATCCAGATGAAGCTGAGATACCAAACTACAAAGCCTTTGTGATGGCAGGCAATGATATGTCTCCAACAATTAATGAAGGTGATCATGTTGTGGTTGATTTAGCCCAACGCTTTATTCGCAGTGGTGATATTTATGTAGTTGAGTATAA
>JBFIJJ010000171.1:0-5732 GCA_041600795.1 Methylophagaceae bacterium
CCATCATGAGCTTTTAGTGGTAAAAACACACTTCTGAACTTGCCCCAACTATCTTCATACTCAATGAAAATAGGTTTGTCCGAATTAAACACGTCATAGACTCTAGGATCAGCGTCATCATAAACACTAAAAAAGGGTGATAAGCCTTCTCCAGTTTGACGTTCTTCTAACGTTGCGCTTGATGAAGTGAAAACAATATCGTTGCCATGTTTGATTAAGGTGTAGAGATAAGTGATATCGCTGTCATCGGTATAGCGAGATAAGCGTTCCATATTACGCAGATCTTGTTCGGGAGTTAGTTCTCCAGCGACCATGTTTTTGTGATGAAAATTAGCTGGGAGAATTAATGCTGCACTGCGAGCTGAGTTTATGAGTTGTTGATCTATTTGCGAATATAAATTGCTCTTTTCACTATGGTAGCTGAAATAGGCAAAACCAATGACCCAGATCACATAAACTGTAATAGCAATGGATAATTGTCTGCTGTTATTTGTTATCACATGATTTTTCATTGCAATGAGTTCATAATAAAAACACAGCGGGGTCCATTAATTTCAGAATATACAAATCAGCCTTGATAAGGATCTAGCGATGCAGAAATCGGCTATTCATTCTGTGCTCAAAGCGCGTGAATGGCAAATGGATTTTAAAATAAAATTGGCGAATTAAGCTTGAATTTTTTGAATTAGTTTAGGCGTGATGCTACATTGTATACCGTTATTATTTGAGTAAATTACTGATGTTAAAACAGCTCCGGTCAGTATCCGCATGGCTTCTATTTCTATGCTTGATTGGTATTTCATCGCTTGGTCATACAACACCTTTACCCCCATCAACGAATTTAGACAAAGTTCAACTTCAACTAAAGTGGTTTCATGACTTTGCGTTTGCTGGTTATTATGCAGCTATAGAACAAGGTTATTATGCTGAAGAGGGATTGGATGTCACTTTACAGGAGCGCAATCTTGAAAAGGATGTTGTTCAACAAGTAGCGGATGGTGAATCGGAGTATGGCATCGCTGGTTCAGGCTTGTTATCGGCCTATGCAAATGGCACACCTGTTAAAGCTCTGGCGGCTATTTTTCAACATGATCCTTTAGCCTATTTTACCTTGCAAGATTCGGGCATTGTTAGCCCATATGAAATGCTGGGTAAGCGAATTATGACCGATACCTTAAGTGCAGATCAGGCACCGCTTATTTCATTATTATCAAAAGCACACTTTAAAAAAGGTGACTATACCTTAGTTGAACAAAACAATGACTATCATCTGCTAATTGAAAGAAAAGTGGATGTTATATCAGGTTATCTAACCGACCAAACCTATTACTATCAACAACAAAACACACCTATAAATATTATTAGGCCATTCAATTATGGTGTTGATTTTTATGGAGATATTCTATTCACTAGTGACAAAGAAATCCAGCTACACCCTGATCGCGTAGAGCGTTTTAGGCGAGCATCACTTAAAGGATGGCAATATGCATTGGATAATTCAGACGAAATTATTCAATTAATCAAAGATAAATATCATAGTCCTCTTACCATTGAACATTTACAATTTGAACGTGATGAAGTCTATAAACTTATCGTACCTAATATTATTCCTTTAGGTCAGATTGACACTGCTCGGTTGAAATCTATTGCTGGCACCCATGCTGAAGCAGGTTTTAATCGTTCTCTTAGCGACGATGATATTGCCAATTTTATTTATACAAAACAGCCAAACAAGCTAGAGCTCACGGAGGATGAATTAGCATGGTTGGCTTTGCATCCAACTATTTACGTTGGTGTTGATCGTGACTTTGCTCCATATGAATGGATAGATGATGACGGGTACTATGTTGGTATGGCTGCCGATTACATTCGGCTAATTGAAAAAAAACTTGGCATTCACTTCGAGATAATTGGTGATAAATCGTGGGCTGAGATTATAGATATGGCGAAGAAAGGCCAGCTAGATATGCTATCGGCTGCAGCTTTCACACCAGAACGATCAGCGTATCTAAATTTTATAAAGCCGTACAAGTCTGCCCCTATTATTATTGTTGATAGCGGACAGAGTGAATTCATAGGAAATTTAGACAACCTCAAAGGCAAGAAAGTAAGCCTTGAAAAGGGCTATTTTATGGAAGAATTGCTAAGAACAAATCATCCAGAGATTGAGGTTTTGCCTGCAAGTGGCACCATAGAAGCGCTTCAGTCGGTGATTGATGGTAAAGTTGATGCCTATGTGGGGGATGCTGGGACTACGAATTACTTAATTCATAAGGAAGGCTTATTGAGTTTACGTTTTTCTGGGCAAACACCCTATGCCAGTCAGCAAAGCATGGCGATAGCTAAGAAAAACCCTGAATTATTTTCAATTTTATCCAAAGCTATTGAGACTATCCCTGAGGATCAGGTTGATGCGATTTTTAACCGTTGGCTAGGTTTAAAGATTGAACAAGGAATCAAAACCACGGTTCTGGTGAAATATACCTTAGGCTTTCTTTTATTTACATTATTGTTTGCAATGTGGATCATTCGCTTACGGATGGAAATCACCAAACGAGAACTGGCCGAAACGCGAGAAAAGCATCGAAGTCATATATTGGAGTTGATGGCTAAAGCAAATCAGCTACCTGAAATACTCAACCAAATCGTAACAATGGTAGAAAAAGAAAATCCTGCAATGAAATGCAGCATTCTTCTATTTAATGATGAAACTAAGACATTACATTTAGGCGCCGCACCAAGTTTACCAACGTTTTATAATGAAGCGGTAGATGGTGTGAAAATTGGCCTTAACATTGGTAGCTGTGGAACCGCTGCATTTCTCAAACAACGAGTCATAGTTGGTGATATTCAACAGCATCCTTATTGGGCGAACTATAGGCAGCTTGCAAAAAAAGCTAATTTAGCTTCATGTTGGTCCGAGCCGATATTTTCATCTCAGAATACAATCTTAGGTACGTTTGCTATCTACCAAAGTGAACCGTCACAACCATCAGTGAGTGATATTACTTTAATTGAAGAATCGGCTCGTTTAGCCAGCATTGCGATTGAAAAACAGCAATCAGAATTGGCACAACGGCAAAGTGAAGAACATTTAAAGCTCATCATTGATAACACACCACTATGCGTGAAAATAGTTGATCAACAAGGTCATTTATTAGAAATGAACCCTATGGGACTAGCCATGATTGAGGCCGATAGTCCTGAGCAGGCAATTGGTGGCGATGTGTTTTCATTGATCGCACCTAGCGATCGAGATGCATTTATTGAATTTCATCAACGTATTTGTAATAACCAAGCAGCAAGCTTAGAGTATGAAATTATCGGTCTTAAAGGCGGTCGCCGTTGGGTTGAAAGTCACGCCGTACCGATTGCAATGAAAAGCAGTGGTGAAATTGCCCATCTTGCCGTGACTAATGATGTCACCGAACGCAAAATCGCAAATGAAAAGTTACAGCTTGCGGCTAAAGTATTTAGTCATGCTAGAGAAGGTATTGTCATCACTGATGCGCAAGGTAATATTATTGAAGTGAACAATACCTATTGTGAGCTATGTGGATATAGCCGTGATGAATTATTAGGGAAAAACCCCAAAATATTGAACTCTGGTCTTCAATCAGTGGAGTTCTATGATGCTATGTGGCAAAGGCTTACGGATAAAGGGTTTTGGACAGGAGAAGTATGGAATCGACATAAAAATGGTGACATTTTTGCAATTATGTTGACGATTAGTACGGTTAGAGATAGCAGGAATGACATTCAACACTTTGTTGCTTTATGTACAGATATTACTCAAATAAAAGAGCATCAACGTCAATTAGAGCACATTGCTAATTTTGATGTGTTAACAGGCTTGCCAAATCGCGCCTTATTATCAGATCGTTTGCATCAGAATATTACGTCATGTCAGCGCCATAATAGATCGCTCGTCGTTGGTTTTCTTGATCTTGATGGTTTTAAAGAAGTTAATGATAAATATGGCCATCAGGTAGGTGATGATTTACTCATTACATTAGCTCAAAGAATGACGAAGGTGTTACGTGATGGCGATACCATAGCTCGTATTGGTGGTGATGAATTTGTTGTGATCTTGACCGACTTTGAAAAAGTGTCAGATTGTGAAATCGTATTGAATCGTTTATTGGACGCAGCAAGTAGGCCAATTGAAATTGATCACTATGTTATTCAGATCTCAACAAGTGTCGGTGCCACGGTTTATCCACAAGATGCATCAGATGCTGATCAATTGGTTAGACATGCCGATCAAGCAATGTACATTGCAAAACAAGCGGGTAAAAATCGCTATCATTGGTTTGATATTGCCCATGATGAAGCCGTTAAGACACAGCAAGAAACACTTGAACATATAAAAACAGCCTTGAAAGAAGAGCAGTTTGTATTATTTTATCAACCGAAAGTAAATATGAAGACGGGCTTGGTGATCGGTGTAGAAGCATTGATTCGTTGGCAACACCCCGAACGTGGATTATTACCGCCCAGTGTTTTCTTGCCCACTATCGAAAATGATGCTTTTTCTGTCAACGTGGGTGATTGGGTAATGAATCAAGCCTTACATCAAATTAGTCAGTGGCAATCACAAAATCTTTCTATTCCTATTAGTATCAATATTAGTGCATATGAGTTACAGCAAACCAACTTTGTTGAACGATTAGCTACCCATCTTAAGCATTATCCAGAAGTAGATTCCAATATGCTTGAGCTAGAAATATTAGAAACGAGTGCCTTAGAAGATATTAGTCAAATTTCAGAATTGATGGTTGCATCACGCAAGTTAGGAGTTCGGTTTGCCTTAGATGACTTTGGTACGGGCTATTCGTCTTTGACATATCTCAAACGCTTACCTGCAAACAGCCTTAAAATTGATCAAAGTTTTGTACGAGACATGATTGAAGACAAGGATGACTTAGCAATTGTTGAAGGGGTGATAGGTCTTGCCAATGCATTTAATCGAGATGTTATTGCTGAAGGTGTTGAGACCACAGATCATGGACGTCTGCTTGTTCAGTTGGGCTGCGGTTTAGCTCAAGGTTATGGTATTGCCAAACCGATGCCTGCTGAAGAGATCCCGACATGGATCGCTAACTGGAAACCTTATGCTTCTTGGAGAGATGCCTAATAAATCTTCTAAAAGGGTAATTAGAAAAAGCCAAAATAAAACGAGTTTTATTTCAGGAAAAACTCCTGGAATTTTAGGGTATTTGTCAGATTCGTAAAAGGCATGATTTAAGTAAACTTAACGTTGGGTTGATTAGAATTCAGCTTCTAAACAACTCTCATAAATTGCTAGTTACACAAAGATTAGTTTGCCAGACCATCATAGGTCTGGCTTTTTTTTGCCCATCGTTTGTAGTGTTAGAATATTACTAGTACAACACACTCAATGTTTTTGATTGGTCGTTGCTAAGTAGCGTATAAATCACAACAGTTTAATAAGTAAGGCGTAATTTGATCACTGGAATGTTTCTATCGGTAACGATCTTACGCCCATATTTTTATAGCGTATCTTTGGCTAGACGTACTGATTTTAGATAAAAAAAAGCCCGACACGAATGCCGGGCTTCTTTAGTTTGGTAATGTATTAAACTAACAATCCATTAGGTCTTATAGGCTAAATACGCTTAGAACACCACCCAAGTTAGTCCAGCTAGATAATGCTTTGTAAGCACCAACCGCACCAAGACCATCTGTGTCGTTTTCTAGGCTAGGAATAG
>JBFIJJ010000172.1:0-5722 GCA_041600795.1 Methylophagaceae bacterium
CGGGAAATATGCCCGAGTTTGTCAGGCAAATTTGAGGGTACTATATCTCACAAGCAACGTAGACTTTTCTCCAGTTTCATTTAATCAATAACGAAGAGAGAAGTAACGATGGAAATTTTATTAATTGGCGCAACAGCAACTATGGCAGCATTAGTGCTGTCAGCATGGCTAATGACATTTGCAAAGTGGTATCCGATTCCGGGTATTGATGGCACCTTTGATTTTGCCACTATGATTCGTGCCCATGTAGATTATGCATTGATGGCCTGTTTCAACTTAGGTTTTTACGCAGCGGCAATGGGCGGTGGGTTTGATTTACCTGTATTTGCATGTTGGTGTGTCGCGATTGGTGGTTTTACAAATCCCACTATCTTTGTTGTGGCATCATTGGATATGGAATTTTGGGATAAAAAGATTTGGAAAGTTTTATCAGGAATTAGTTTTCTCTTAACCACTATCGGTTTTGTTACGATAGGCTATACTTTTGTTCAGCATTTTATTGCGGTATAAAAAACCAAAAAAATAGACATAAATACGAGGTTACAAATGGCACAAAATCAACAACTAGAATCAGCTCGTGAGCAAGCATTAGCACTGGAGCAGGTTGTGAACACTGTCGTTGTAGGACAGCAACAAGCTATCAGACTCATTTTGATTGCACTGCATGCACGAGGCCATGTGTTGTTGGAAGGGGGCGTAGGTGTTGGTAAAACAACCTTATTACGTGCGTTTTCAAAAGCCCTAGGTGGTGCCTTTGGTCGTATTGAAGGTAGTGTTGATTTAATGCCAAATGACCTTTTATACAGTGCTTGGGTTGATGGTCAGGGCAAGCCAGTTATTGAGGCGGGTCCATTGATTGCTCACGGTGAAGATACTGCGGTATTTTTCTTCAACGAGATCAACCGTGCGCGCCCTCAAGTACAGTCATTATTATTACGTGCGATGGCTGAACGTAGTGTCGATGCCTTTGGTCGTGAGTATACCTTTCCTCATATGGTGGTGTTTGCTGATCGTAATGCGGTTGAAAAAGAAGAAACTTTCGAATTGAGTGCTGCTGCACGTGACCGTTTCTTATTTGAAATCAATATTTCAACACCAAAAGATGCAGATATTCGTAAGCAATTAATTTTTGATCCAGTGTTCCATGATGTTGATGCACTGTTAGCTAAGTTGCCAGAACCATTATTAGATTTTAAACACTTAAATGATTTGGATCGTCAAATTCAAGATGCCATTTTTGTATCTAAAGAAATTGAAGACTATGTGGTACGGTTATGGGATGCAACATGGCATCCTGAGCAAGCTGGTATTGAGTTACTTGATATCTATATGGATGACTTAGTGGTTGCTGGTGCCAGTGTTCGTGGTATGTCGGCCATGGTTCGTGCAGCCAAAGTGTCAGCATGGCTTGAAGGTCGCGATCATGTGTTACCAGATGATATTCATACTGTTTTATTACCATCATTGGCACACCGTGTATTCTTATCTCCAGTCTATGAAAGTCGTCGTGAAAAAGTAATGCCTGTGTTTGTATCAGCATTACGTGACCATATCTCGACACCATAAGTGCTTCGATATGAGTGAGCAAAAATTAGACGAGTTCCAATATCGTTATCCTAATAATGTCTTTGGTCATGTGCCGGGTGCACATGTCGGTACATCATTGGGAACTGGCGATCGCTTTGCAGGTTTTGCCGATCTGTTTGACTATCCTGATCCGCGACGTTTGGATATTCGTGCCAGTATGCGTAGCAACATGGGCGATGCCTCGGTTAGCACGAGTGATCGCTGGCTAGTAAGACGTTATCAGCAGCGTTCATCAATAACACTTTGGCTGTTATCAGATCTATCTAAGTCAATGGCAATTTCAAATGTTAATCATGATCATTTGGCAAACTTGGCTCACTTAATCGCGCATTCTGCTATTGGTCTAGGCGATCGTTTTGCTATGGCTGGCTTTGATGCGCAATGGCGACAAGACGCGTCAATAATGCCAACACGTCAACGTAGCATGCCGTTGTTAGCAGCCAATATGATCCGTGATGCGGCACCAGCGACAGCGCCTGGCGTTGAAGGAATGATCCATGCGGCCAATATGATAACCAGCCAGCATGCCTTAGTGTTTCTTGCCTCAGATTTTTGTTTTGATATTGAATTGCTGGAAAAAACATTACGTAAATTAGGCCATTACACCGTTATTCCAATTGTGTGGCGCCATGATGATGTCGACCATTTTCCATCACATGCCGGTTGGACAGAGGTACGTGACTCTGAAACAGGGCAGCGTCGCAGTGTCTGGATGCGTCCAAGTATGAAAAAACAATGGCAACAGTCGATGGACGATCATTTTGAACAATTAACCGCGTGTTTTACACGAAATCGCGTACAACCTTTATTTACCAATGGTGATGTCACTGGTGACCAATTAACGCGTTATTTCTCAGGATTAAAAAGAGCATGAACATGAGAATGTTAACAGGATTGATATTGAGTTTATGGGTAGGAGTGTCTTTAGCTGCTCAAATGGGGGAAGCGACAGTTGATCGTGCTTGGGGTCTACTGATTGGTGATGTCATCACGGTCAGTGTTACTTTACCAGTTGCCTATGAACAGCTTGACCCTGCAATGCTTCCTCAAGTTGATAAGCGCTATGGCACCTGGTTATATTTGTCTGCGTTAAAAGCAGACAATAGGGATGTGACGATGACTTATCAAGTCGTTAATGTGCCTACTCATAATGAACGCGTTAATACACCTGAATTTTCATTACGAACCTTAGATGATGATTTTGTAACGATTCCAGCTGTGCCGATCACCATAGGATCACTCTTACCACAATCAGGCGATGGGGCTGGATTTAGCAAAGAACCTAAAGCAGATCGTGTTCCTGTATTAGAAGATACCGCTCAACTTCAACGTCAATTATGGATTTTTGGTGTTATTACACTGATTATAGTGGCGAGTTTAATTTTGTGGCACATCGGTTGGAAATTCAAAAATCGTCGTCCATTTGCACAAGCTGTACACGATCTTTCACGCTTACGTTGGTCACGATCAGTACAAGAAAATCAGGCCGCCCGTATTTTACATGCCGCGTTTAATGCCACTGCAGGCACAATTGTTGTACAAAACAATATGCAGAAAATGTTGGATGATGTGTCGTGGCTGCAACCGCTAGCACAAGATATTACGGCGTTCTATCAGCAATCAGAACAGCACTTTTTCAGTCGCGATGCGCAGCAAGAACCAGAATTAGCCAAGGTGATGAAACTGGCAAAAGCCTGTCGTGCTAAGGAAAAATTGGCATGAGTCTATTTGCATGGCATTGGGCTTTGCCCATGGTGTTATTGCTATTGCCATTAGCTTTTTTACCTTGGTTTACCCATAACCAAGATAAAAAAGTAGCGTGGGTTGCAATTGTGCCTGTGGATCCACTTTCTAACATTATTGGATTTAGCCTTAAGTTATTAGCCTCTGTGACTATAGCTTGCCTAGTGTTAGCGTTGGCTGGCCCGTTTGTCCCTGAGAAAAAAATTGAACGAATAGGTGAGGGTGCTGAGATTGTATTATTACTCGACCGAAGCCGGAGTATGGATGATGCCTTTGCCGTTAAAACACAAGCAGCGTTATACAGTGTAGGTAAAAAAGATAGTAAACGACGAGTAGCTAAAGACTATCTAACCGAGTTTGTTAAAAAACGTCCCGATGACCGCTTTGGCTTTGTATTCTTTAGTTCACAAGCGATTAATCTATTGCCATTAACCTATAGCAAAGAAGCTGTATTAGCGACGATTGATGCGAGTGCATTGGGTAAAGGTTTGTCTAATACGAATATCGCTGAAGCGTTGATCAAAGCGGCTGATATGTTCAAAGGTCAGAGCTATCGTGGTTCTCGAATTGTGTTATTGGTATCTGATGGTGGTCAAATATTAGAAGATGATGCTCAGGAACGTATCAAAGAACTCTATAAACAAGAAAACATAACCATCTATTGGATTTATCTGAAAGCCAATCAAGGAATGACCTTGGAAGAAGCGGACAGCAAAAGTAGATTATGGGCAGATACCCCAGAACGTAAATTACATGATTTCTTTAAATCAACAGGTCAGCCATATCGTGCGTTTGAAGCGAAATCGCTAGAGTCGTTTGGCGAAGCGATGGATGAAATCGATCGTCAGCATTACGACACCTTGATTGTGGATGAAATCTTACCGCGTGAACCAAAAACAACACCATTCTATTTAATTGCATTACTTGCGATGTTGTTATTAGTCATGTCACAGCTATACACCGTATGGGGAGTGCGAAAAGCGCATGAATAAATTATCTCAGTTAACCTATTGGTCTTTAATTGCCGTCGCTGTTGCCAGTGCAACTGTATTTGTATCAACGGCAATTCAATTACATCAAACCAATGAACTTAATGCGTTTATTGCCAATGTTGAGCAGTATGAAGATACGCCCGAAATGCCAAAAGCAATGCTAGCTAAAGCCTATACGCTGGTACAACAGGATAAAGGCAATGAAGCCTTAGATATGCTAAGCCATGTCGTTGCGAGCGACGATAGTGAGGTGACTATTCCTGCATTAATGAATAGGGCCAATATCAATCTTCGAGAAGCATTAAGACTTGAGGCAGGTGATAAAAAGCGTATTCCATTAACTGAACTGGCAAAACAAGATTACCGAAAAGCATTATTGATTGACCCTAATCAATGGGACATACGTTACAACTTAGAACTTGCCTTAACGGTTGTTCCTGAGTTGCCGGAGGAAGACGTTATTTTCGAAAAACCAAGTGTATTGCGACAACGTACGGTTGAGAGTAAAGGTTTTAAAGTAGATCTACCATGAACGTAAGTTTTCAATCACGTTTAACTGCAATTGCAGCCGTTATGCTGGTGGCATTCTTGTTGATTAGTGCTGCCTTGTTTATGCCAAAAGTGGATCGCACTGTCAAAGTTATGGATATGCTTTATGTAATTGATATCAGTCAAAGTATGGACGTTAAGGATGTTGAGCTTGATGGAAACAAAGTCAGTCGACTCGACTGGGCAAAAGACTATGTTAGAAGAACCTTATTGGAACTACCTTGTGGTGCACATGTTGGTTTATCGGTATTTAGTGAAGCACGATCATTAATTTTGATTAATCCTGTTGAGGTCTGTGGAAACTATAACGATCTCACACAAATGTTGACTAAAATTGATGGACAGATGGTTTGGGTCAACTCAAGCGAAGTGTCTAAAGCTCTGTTTACGGCGATGAAACAAGCACAATTGATAGATTCTAAACCAAGCATTGTCTTTCTAAGCGATGGCCATGAATCACCACCACTGCACGCCACATTATTCCCAAAATACCAAGGTGATTTGGGCATTATTTCAGGCGTATTAGTTGGGATAGGTGGTGACGAATTATTGCCTATTCCAAAACGTGATGAAGCCGGCTTACCAACAAAAGAAGTCTGGAAGGCAAATGAAGTAATGCAACAAAATGTATATGTTTCAAGTCGTGGCGATTTAGGTAAAGAAAATGCCCAAAAAGCCCAAACTGAACATTTATCATCACAGAAAAAGGTTCACCTTACTGAATTAGCCAAGCGTGTCGAATTCAAGTATTTAGCATCACCTGATGATCCTGATGAATTAATTGATACTTTAATTGATATAGCCAAAACACGCGATGCTGTAGTGAGCTACGACTGGGCACCATGGTTGGC
>JBFIJJ010000173.1:0-5569 GCA_041600795.1 Methylophagaceae bacterium
ATTAACGACATGTTCACGAACTGGATGTCTATTAGCTAAAGACAGTTCACGTGCCAATTCTCGTGTATTAACAACGGAACCGGATTGTAAGGAAGGCAAACTTTTTAGAATATGTTCATCATCAAAATAGGTGTTTCCTATGACTTTGGTTTGCCCAAGATCAAACGAAACAACCTTGAGTATAATCGAACCGTTTGTCATAGTTTGAGGCGGAATAACCACACGATGAAAAGCGTAACCCAATTTTGCATGGGCTGATTCTAAGGCTTTTGCAGCGGCGTAAAGTTTGTCTAACCCGTCATGATCACCTAAGTAATCGGCCAATACTTTTTTAGCATCTTGTTGACTGAGTTGATTTTCACCTTCGACAATGAATGCGTTAACAGAAAAGCTAACTTTATTGGTTGAGGCCGCAGAAACAGTTGATGATTGAGCAATCACCAAAGCCGCCATAAATATAATCAATCTGATAATGTTGAAATAGTTATGGTTTGATATCAAGCTCATCCCCAATTGAACATCAAAAAACACCCACTTTCATCATGATATACAGAAGTCATATTCTGCTAACTAGCTGGCATCATTATCTATTTTCAAGTCCTAGTCAAACTAAATCACATATATATATCATCAAATTAAGATTATTTGATAGAATCACATGCTGTTCGGACACGGATTTATCTTTAGTCCACATATTAAATTAATATTCAGCATCCATGTTCCTCATATTTGAGGTAAAAACACTATCTATATTTTAAGTGGAAAATTCAATGCTTTTAATGATCGATAATTACGATTCTTTTACTTATAACCTAGTTCAGTATTTCGGTGAGCTAGGTGCTGATGTTCAAGTGCACCGTAACGATAAAATTACCATAGCTGAAATTGAAGCATTGGATCCTGAACAGATTGTTATTTCTCCAGGTCCCTGTACACCGAATGAAGCTGGAATTTCCTTAGATGTTATAAAACACTTTTCTGGAAAGAAACCTATATTAGGCGTCTGTTTAGGTCACCAATCAATTGGCCAAGCCTTTGGTGGTGAAATCATACATGCACGTGAAATTATGCATGGCAAGGTATCGCCTGTTTACCATAATAACAATAGTGTTTTCAAAGGATTACCAAACCCTTTTAATGCAACTCGTTATCATTCATTAGTTATTAACAAAGACACTATCCCAGACTGTTTTGAAGTCACTGCATGGACTCAAAATGAGGATGGTTCACTTGATGAAATAATGGGCGTTCAACATAAAACACTTGCTGTTGAAGGCGTGCAATTTCATCCTGAATCTATTTTGACTGACTATGGTCATCAACTCTTAAAGAACTTTCTGGAACGTTAATCGAGACACACATGGATTTACAAACAGCAATCAAAACCGTTATTGCAGGTCGAGATCTAACGTCTGAAGATATGATCTCAGTCATGCAACAAATTATGACTGGCCAAGCAACACCAGCCCAGATTGGTGGTTTTCTCGTTGGCCTGCAAATGAAAGGTGAGACGGTTACCGAAATCGCCGCAGCTGCCAGTGTTATGCGAGAATTAGCAACCCCTGTGACTATCGCTGGCGATCATATCGTCGATACCTGTGGTACTGGTGGCGATGGAGCCAGTACGTTTAATGTCTCTACAGCAAGTGCTTTTGTGGTTGCTGCTGCTGGAGCTAAAGTTGCCAAACATGGTAACCGGTCATTTAGTAGTAGTTCGGGTAGTGCCGATGTATTAGAAGCCGCTGGCGTTAATCTGGATATCACGCCCGAACAAGTTAAACACTGTGTAGAGACTATTGGTGTCGGTTTTATGTTTGCTCAAAAACACCATGGTGCGATGAAACATGCAATTGGCCCTCGCCGTGAAATGGCTGTTCGTACAATTTTTAACTTACTCGGACCATTAACCAATCCAGCTAAAGCGCGTCATCAAGTGCTGGGGGTTTTTGATAAGAAATGGGTCGAACCCATGGCTCATGTGTTAAAAGAGCTAGGTAGCGAACATGTATTAGTTGTACACGCTGAAGATGGTCTTGATGAAATTAGTATTGCAAGTAAAACCTATGTCGCTGAACTTAAAAATGGCGAGGTTAATTGCTATGAGATCAGCCCAGAAGATTTTGGAATCAAACGCAATGATATCGCGCTTCTTGCCGTTAACAATGCCCAAGAAAGCCTAGCCATCATCAAAGCTATTTTTGATGGACAACACGGCCCAGCCAGAGATATCGTTGTTTTAAATGCTGCTGCTGCAATTTATGCAGCCGATCTCGCCGCTTCACTAGCCGAAGGTATTGAGATAGCTCAAACCGTGATTGACAACGGCCAAGCCAAACAAAAGCTGCATGATTTAATTGCATGTACTAATTCGTAATATTTAAAGAGCCAGTTATGAGTGACACACCTGATATTCTAAAAAAAATTCTTGAACGAAAGACGCAAGAAATAGCGCAACGTAGTGCCACTATTTCACTTCAACAAATGACGGAACTAGCAGAAATTGCAGATGCCCCACGTGGGTTTGTAGCAGCGATCGAAGCTAAAATTAATGCTGGTCAGGCAGCTGTTATTGCAGAAATTAAAAAAGCATCGCCAAGTAAGGGCTTATTGAGAGAAAACTTTATACCAGCAGACATAGCCAAAAGTTATGAACAAAATGGTGCTGCTTGTCTGTCCGTCTTAACCGACAGTGATTTTTTTCAAGGCCATGAACGTTATCTAAAAGAAGCGCGTGAAGCCTGTTCACTGCCAGTGATTCGCAAGGATTTCATTATTGATCCTTACCAAGTATTTGAAGCAAGAGCGATTGCTGCTGACTGTATCTTATTAATTGTGTCTGCACTTAATGATGAACAATTACAGGAGCTGAGCGAGTTAGCAATACGTCTGGATATGGATGTCTTAGTTGAAGTCCATGATTTACAAGAACTTGAACGTGCATTGTTACTAAACTTACCGCTAATTGGTATCAATAATCGTAATCTCAGTACCTTTGAAACGTCATTAGATACCACACTTGATTTACTGGGCCGCATTCCACCCAACCATACGGTAATTACCGAAAGCGGCATTCACACACCTGCTGATGTAGCATTAATGCGTGAACATCATGTCAATGGCTTTCTTGTTGGTGAAGCGTTTATGCGTGCAGAGGATCCAGGCACACAACTAAAATTGTTATTTAGCTAGACTCTTTACTGTCACGATGGTCGTCATCATAGACGATCATCGTTTTGCCGTGTGCCCAGACCACACCTTCATCCTGTAACTCTTTTAAAACTCTCCCTGCCATTTCGCGCGAACAGCCAACCATTCGACTAATCTCTTGACGAGTAATTCTAATTTCTTTGCCTTCAGGATGTTTCATTGCATCCGGTTGCGTTGCGAGTTCTTGTAATGCAGCTTCAACACGACCAGACACATCCAAAAATGCCAAGTCACTAGCTTTACGAGTAGTCGAAAGTAATCGTTTTGCTAATTGTTCCGCTATATTCTGCAATAAAAACGGATAGCACTCTTTAAGTTGAGTTGTAGAAAGTGATTTTAATTTTTGATAGGTAATTTCTTCTGTTCGACAATCCGTTCTGGCTCGAACAGTTACTTTGCGCTCACCCACTGGCGTAAATAAACCAATTTCACCAATAAAATCACCTTGATTAAGGTAAGCGACAATTAATTCTTCACCTTCGTCATTTTCCATCGTTATTGAAACTGAGCCCTCTCTCAAATAGTAAAGGGTTTCAGCTGGATCGCCAGGGCGAATCAATATAGATTTAGCATCATAGTGCTTGGTGTGACAGCTATGAAAAAAATCTGCTAAACCTGTTTCAATCGCTTTATACTTCTGGTAATCCATCGTTTTTTTTCCAAATAATATGTGACTTACATCACAATAATAAACTAACACTGCATTCAACTGAGTGATTATGGCAAAATTAACGGTTGTTCGTAAACTTTTAGGATGTAATGAATGAAAGCAAGAGTAAAATGGGTTGAAGATGTCATGTTCCTTGGCGAATCAGGCACAGGCCACGCTGTCGTTATGGATGGACCTGAAGCGAGTGGCGGTCATGGTACAGGCATGCGACCCATGGAATTGTTATTACTAGGCATGGGTGGCTGTACATCTTTCGATGTGGTCGACATTCTAAAAAAAGCGCGCCAAGATATTCGCGATTGTGTTGTCGAACTCAGTGCAGAACGTAACGATGAAGTCCCTAAGGTTTTTACTAAGATTCATGTTCATTACAAAGTGAGCGGCAAAAATATCAAAGAGTCACACGTAAAACGTGCAGTAGAACTGTCTACTGAAAAATATTGCTCGGCGTCGATTATGCTTGGTAAAACCGCAGAAATCAGTCATGACTACGAAGTGATTGAAGTTGACTAAAACCCCGCTTTATACCCCGCTCTATATTGGAGTAGCTTAATGCAGCGTCCAGCGGCAACTGAAGGTATGCGTCATATCGCTTTATTTGTAAGCGACCTTGAAGCATGTGAACATTTTTATGTTGAATTATTGGGCATGCAAGTTGAATGGCGTCCTGATTCTGATAACGTTTACTTGACATCTGGCAACGATAATCTAGCTTTACATCGTGCAACGGCTGATTTTGATACCTCTGGCAGTCAAAAACTAGACCATATTGGTTTTATTATTAAGACACCAGAACAAGTTGATCAATGGTTTGCTTATTTACAACACCACAATGTTGCCGTACGCCAGCCTCCGCGCACTCATCGTGATGGCGCCCGCAGTTTTTATTGTTATGATCCAGCCAACACAGTTGTGCAAATTATCTATCATCCACCGATTTCTTAATATTATGAAAACATATATCTACAAAAGTCGTAAAAAAGACGAGCTCTATCTGTATATCACTACAAAAGATGATTTTTCCAATGTTCCGCAAGCGCTTTATGATTCTATGGGCAAAGAACCAATCTTTGTTATGGAGCTGGAATTATCGGAAGACAAACCGCTAGCACGAGAAAATGTAGTGACTGTTATTAAAAACCTTGAAAACCAAGGTTTCCATGTACAAATGCCACCCACAATTCAAAATCTAACAAATTTCAAAGAATCAGCTAATTACGTTCACTAACTTGAGAAATTAGTTTTTTAACATTAGGTTTGTAGTTTCGATTGCAATAAGTACAATTGCTCTAAGGCTTGTTTCGGCGATAAGTCATCAGGATTTAATTGACTTAAATACCGCTCAACTTCAGATGGCTTAGCCGGTTCTACGATTTGAGTAAATAAATCTGTTTGAACGCTGCTTTCCTGCTCCAATGTCGGTCGTAAGCGATTTGACTCTAATTCCATTAGTTTTGCCTTTGCAGCAGCAATGACATCTGATGGAACGCCAGCAAGTTGAGCAACCTGTAAACCGTAACTTTGATTCGCAGGTCCTGCTTTCAATTGATGCAGAAACACAATTTTGTCGCCATGCTCTATTGCGTCTAAGTGAACATTTCTAGCATTGTCATAAAGCTCAGGAATTTGAGTTAATTCAAAATAATGTGTCGCAAATAAGGTATAGGCTCCGATATCGCGAACTAATTTCTC
>JBFIJJ010000174.1:0-5519 GCA_041600795.1 Methylophagaceae bacterium
GACAACAAAGGGCTTGGGATCTAAGCCAGTATGACCAAATGTCGCTGCCAGACCAGACATCAAATCTCCCACGATAAGTGCATCAGCCGCTTCCAGCATGGTATAGGCCATTACCAAATATAAACCAACGTTGAAAGCCATTAATGGCCCGACGATATGCTTGGCTTGAGTATACTGACCTCCAGCAGCAGCGACGGTTGATGTTACTTCTGAATCGATCATCGCCACACATGAATACAATAGGCCAATTACCCAACAGGCAATCAACGCACCATATGCACCACCTTTGGCCACTGAGAAGTTCCAGCCCATAAATTCGCCAACAAGTACAATACCAACACCTAATGCCCATACATGAAAAGGCGTCAGCACTTTCAGCATGCCAATTTTTGTTTCATTTGAAGTTGTAGTTGCACTCATGATTAATGCTCCTTCGCTTGATCTGGGTCGAGCTCATCAGCACCTTCACGCGAACTCATTAAAAATTCTTCATCATATTGTTTTGATACCTTGAATGCATCAACGAGGATCCATAGGAGTAATAACCCCGATGTTCCCCAAGCCAAATAACTTAATATATCCCACATAATTTTCTCTCCTCATTCTTATTAGTATTGGAAGTTAGTTCTCGCCAAATTTTTCGGCTATGACTTGTCTGTATTCTTTTTCTGATACTTTAATCATGAAAAAGAAATAGCCAATAATGAAAGCAGCAGTTAGAAATAGTGATACTGGATGGATTGTATAATCGAATTTATCATTAATTATTGCTGCTGCAGTCTCAGCATCGTAGCCAAGCTTTTCCCATTGCTGTTGAGCGACATCGTTTACCTCTAATGACGCCCATGTCGGGGTTGCAACTTCAACAATCTCAGTCGAGGCACTATCAGCGTCACTTGATTCCATAAACAGTGGCACCATTAAACTTGCGTATACCAAGACCAAAATCAAAATACTGTCGAACATTTGACCAAACCATCCTTGTTTGGGTGGAATATATATTTTTTTCATAACTTCTCTCTTATTTTATTGTTATATATTGTTACCCTGCCCTTAAGCGTGGGCGTTTGCTTCTATGATTTTTCTAGCTATGTTTTATGCAGACTTTGCTTCGGCTTTAGCCATAACTTTCGCCGTTGCATTTGCATCCATATGAAGAATATCTAGGCCATAGATGTAATCTTTGTCCTCTAGATAATGATTGGTCATTGCTTTAACTGATGCTGTATTAAAAATTAACAACACAGCACTACTGCAATACAACGCAAAGCGAATGGCACTATCGTCTACAATTTGTAAAACAAAATATAAAACAAAGCCAACTGCTGCCCACAATAAGGCAACATCAAACCATGCAAAAATGAAATCTTGCATGTAGAGTGCATGTACTCTTTTTTCTAGATTGTCTGTCATGATTCGTTCCTTTTTTACAATTTAAAACGGGTTATAGTGTTGAGTTAAGACGCTAAACCAGTCACCAAAAAGGAAGTACATTGATATATTTAGATGTAACGTCGAGAAAGACGTAAGGAGGTGATACCAAGTCAATAGTCATATGACTAAATTGATAAGTATCGAAAGACATCTCGGCCTACCTAAATAGACCGAGATGATGTGATAGCGATGCTTTATTTAGCATCAGATCCTGGCACCCAATTAGTGCCTGCCAATGGTAGGTTAGCCATTGCAGCAGATTCAACCGTTAATGCAACTAAATCTTCGCGCTCTAAATGATGCACATTTGATTTACCACAAGCACGGGCAACAGTGGTTAACTCCATCGTCAGTGTCTTCAAGTAATTAGTTACTCGTTTCGCACCAACTGCAGGCTCTATCCGTTGTTCAAGAACCTCATCTTGTGTGGTTACACCGGTTGGACAACGTCCAGTATGGCAGTGATGACAGAAACCAGCCTTAGTCCCTAATGCATCGTATTCTGCTTTTGCTGAATGATGTTCACCATCTTTAACATAGGTCTCACTATTACAACCTAGTGAAATCATCATACCTTGACCGATAGCAACTGCATCCGCACCCATTGCTAACGCTTTCGCGACATCAGCACCAGAACGAATACCACCTGATACAATCAATTGCACCGTACCAAACATATCCATATCTTCTAGTGCTTCCACCGCTTGACGCAATGCAGCTAATGTTGGAATACCGATATGTTCAATAAATACAGTTTGTGTTGCCGCAGTACCACCTTGCATACCATCGACAACAATAACGTCAGCACCAGCATGAACAGCTAATTTAACGTCATTGTAAACACGGGTTGCACCAATCTTGATGTAGATTGGTTTTTCCCAATCGGTGATTTCACGTAATTCAGCTACTTTGATCGCTAAATCATCAGGTCCAGTCCAATCTGGATGACGACAGGCAGAACGTTGGTCAACACCCTGTGGTAATGTACGCATACCTGCAACACGTTTATTTACCTTTTGACCCAACAACATACCGCCACCGCCAGGTTTTGCACCTTGGCCGATAACAAGTTCAATCGCATCCGCTTTACGTAAATCGTCAGGATTAAAACCATAACGTGATGGCAGACATTGATAGACCAATGTCTTAGATGAATTACGTTCTTCTGGTGTCATACCACCATCACCTGTTGTGGTAGATGTACCCATTTTTGAAGCAGCTGTACCTAATGCTTCTTTAACATTGGCAGACAGAGCACCAAAGCTCATACCTGCAACTGTAATTGGGATATCTAATACAATAGGTTTTTTAGCAAAACGTGTTCCCAATACAGTTTTAGTTGTGCATTTTTCACGGTACCCTTCTAATGGATAGCGAGATGCAGAACCTGCTAGAAAAACTAAATCATCGAAAGATGGTAGTGCACGTTTCGCACCGATACCTCTGATTTCATATAGCCCTGTTGATGAAGCACGCTGTATATAGTCAATTGTTTTGCCATTGTAGCCTGCACTTTCTTCATGATGTTTTTCAGTACTCATGATTTATATAACTCCCGTTAGTATTCTTGATCCGCATCTGCGTTCCAGTTATATAACTGCTTCGCTGAGGCAACACGTTTAAAGTCTTTAGGATCGTGATCAAATCCAGCTCTATCGAGTAATTCTTGAACACTCGCATAGTCTGCATCGGTCATTTGTTCCAATTGAGCATCCGCACCAAGTGACTTAATTGAACCTTTCACGTAAATGACAGCTTCATATAAGGAGTCACCCAGACCTTCACCAGCATTGCCACATACCAACATGCGACCCGCTTGTGCCATAAACCCAGAGAAATTACCGATATTGCCACCGACGACGATATCGATCCCTTTCATTGAAATACCACAACGAAGTCCTGTATTTCCTTCAACAATCAAGGTACCGCCATGACCACTTGCTCCGGCTGCTGCTGACGCGAAACCTTTAATACGGACCGTACCAGACATCATATTTTCAGCTGCACCCCAGCCTGCATTACCATGAACAGTAATATTTGCTTTTTTGTTCATGCCACCAACGTAGTAGCCTGCATGACCACGCACATCAATGTTGCAATCTGCGTCAACACCTACGGCGATACTGTGTTCACCAGCTGTGTTGATAACCTCAACATCTTTAATACCTTTACTGGCAAAATCACCATGTAAAAATTGATTCACGTCTCGGATAGTGACCTTTGCTAGATCTAAACTTTCCATATATATAACTCCTCTGGTTCAGCTTCATATAGGTTTGCGTTTTTCACATCAGGCAGATGGGCAAGTGAACGGTATTCAGATGCGATCGCAACGTAATCATCATGTTCAGCAACAACCGCAGGTTTACACGCAAATGGATCACGTACTAAAGCAAGTTGATCCTTTGTACCCATAAGAAGTGTGTAGAAACCATCCAACTCTTCGAAACCAGCATGTAATGCTGTTTCTAAATCGTCACCTTCACGCATACGCCACTCTAAGAAACGGCATGCTGCTTCTGTGTCATTGTAGGTTTCACATTGAATGCCTTGGTGTGCCAACTTACGACGGAGACTGTTAGGGTTAGAGAACGAACCGTTATGGACTAAGCCCCAATCTTCACCCGCAGTAAATGGATGAGCACCTGCTGTTGTTACCGCAGACTCTGTTGCCATACGTGTATGACCAATTAAGTGAGTACCACTCATATTTTTAAAGTTGTAGCGTTCAGCAACTTGTGCTGGAGTGCCTACATCTTTATATAGGTCCATCATTTGACCAACAGACAATAGATGAATGGTTGGATAATTATCTTTTAACCAAATACGAACCGTTACGGCATCTAAATTAGTTGTCAAAATGGCATGATTAGCCGTTACTTTTAATTCGATTTCACCACCAAAGTGGGCATGAAAATCTTTATTCAATGTTTGCCAAGAGAACTCTGGATCCATTGTATACAAGCTGAATTTACGTTTATTCTCACCGACTGAATCAGTAAAAATAGCTAAACCAGCTGAGTCAGGACCACGTTCTGTCATTCCAATCAACATAGGAAGCATAAGCTCACCGATTGATGAACGCATATTTGGGTTTTTAACTAATAATCCTACTATTCCACACATATATTTTTCTCCTAGTTCTTAGAAAAATTCGACATATCTATTGATTTCCCAATCAGAAACATGACGTTGGTATTCAACCCACTCAGCACGTTTTAATCGGATAAACTCTTCCATCACACCTTGACCTAACGCGTCACAAATAATGGTGTCTTGTTCTAATGCATCTACTGCCTCATGTAATGTTTGAGGAAGGATGCCAATACCTCTTTCTTTCAGCTCGTCATAGCTAAGCTCAAACAAGTTTTCTCGTGTGCCTGCACCAGCTGAAAGCTTACGTTCCACACCATCAAGACCTGCTGCAATAACTGCTGCTGTTGCTAAATATGGATTACAACTGCCGTCTGGGAGACGTAGTTCAAGACGTCCGTATGGAATACGAACCATCGTTGAACGATTGTTATCACCATAAGAGATATAACTAGGTGCCCATGTCGCACCTGTTTCTGATTGATTCACGACCAAACGTTTATATGAGTTGACTGTTGGAGCAGCTATCGCACAAATTGCAGCAGCATGTTCCAAGATACCCGCTAGAAAGTGATACGCTAACTCTGAAAGTCCGTGTCCAGTTTGATCACCGTCATCATGGAATAGACTTTTCTTACCATCGCCAATCGACATATGCATATGCATACCATTACCTGGACGGTTGCTAAATGGTTTAGGCATAAACGAACAAATCATGCCCATTTCATGAGCGATTTGGCTGGCAGCCATTTTGAACATGATGTAATCATCAGCACTTTTTAGGCAGTCCGCGTAGGTATAGTTGATTTCAAATTGTGCATTTGAATCTTCATGATCGATTTGGTAAATATCCAAACCAGCCTCAATCAAGGCTTCTGTCATTTTTTCTAAATATGCAGCACTGCGAGTAATACCTTTGTAGTCATAACAAGGCTTCTGAAGTGTATCGGTATCTTCAGCAGGAACAACGTGACCTTTTTCTGTTAATTTCA
>JBFIJJ010000175.1:0-5519 GCA_041600795.1 Methylophagaceae bacterium
ACCTCACTCTCTCATGATATTTCAACTGCTGGACGCGTGGCTTATGACGAAGAACACATCACCCGCCTTCATCCCAAAATTGAGGGTTGGATAGAGAAACTGTTTATCGACAAGACCGGCACCACAGTTGACAAGAATACGATGCTATTAAGTATTTATTCACCACAATTAGTGACCAGTTCTCAGGAATATTTATTAGCACTCAAAAGCGCTAAAACCTTAGAAAAAAGTCCGTTTGAGGATATTAGTTTTGGTGCCAATCAAATGGTCAAATCAGCCCGTGAACGGCTGGAATTTCTTGATGTACCCGAACACCAAATTAAGGATATGGAACAAACGGGCGAAATCAAAAAGAACATTCACATCCACTCGCCTTTTAATGGTGTCGTTATCAACATTGGTGCTCGTGAAGGTCAATATGTCACACCTCAAACCGAACTATATATGTTGGCAGATCTGTCTACAGTGTGGGTCTATGCCGATGTCTATGAATCTGAATTACCTTGGGTCAATGTTGGTGATTCAGTTGAAATGACCTTGACTGGCATTCCCAGTAAAACATTTAAAGGCACACTGTCATATATCTATCCCTATGCTGAAGCTAAAACCCGTACCATCAAAGTCAGATTGGTATTCGATAATACGGATTTATTACTTAAACCCGATATGTTTGCCAATGTCATTATCCACACAAAACAGCAACGTGATGCCATTGCAGTGCCATCAGAAGCCATTGTTCGCTCAGGCGAACGGGACCAAGTGTTTGTGGTGCGTGAACATGGAAAGTTTGAACCTAGAGAAGTGAAAATAGGATTATCATCCAATGGCCTAACCCAGATAGTTAATGGTGTTTCTGCTGGTGAACAGGTTGTTACTTCTAGCCAATTTTTGATCGATTCCGAGTCTAAATTACGTGAATCGACGGCTAAGATGCTGGAAGCTATCTCTAGCGATTCTATGGATATGAACACCGATAACGCCCAGTCTGATCCAACCATGCAGCAGCCCGAAATGACGGATCAAGATATGCAAGAGTCACAACAAATGGACATGCCCGTTCATACTCTGCCGGTACAACAAGAAATGAGTACTGATGACACAGCTGAGGGTCATCAGCATGATTAACCGAATTATCAGCGCGTCGTTACGCGATAAATTTCAAATATTATTAGCAACAATATTGATTGTTATTGCCGGTGTCTGGGCCTTAAAAAATACCCCACTGGATGCGATTCCAGACCTATCCGATGTCCAAGTGATCGTATTAACGGAATATCCAGGGCAAGCACCTCAGGTAGTAGAAGATCAGGTGACTTATCCACTGACTACGGCAATGTTAGCCGTGCCTAAAGCCAAAACAGTTCGCGGCTATTCATTCTTTGGTTTGTCGTTTGTCTACATTATTTTTGAAGACAATACCGATATGTATTGGGCTCGGTCACGGGTATTGGAATACCTCAATTATGTCAGTGCTCGATTACCTAAAGAAGTCACACCAAATCTTGGCCCTGATGCCACTGGTGTCGGTTGGGTTTATGAATATGCCTTGGTTGATAAAGGTGGTCGTCATGATCTGGCCCAACTTCGTTCGATTCAAGATTGGTATTTACGTTATCCGCTACAAACAGTTGATGGCGTGGCTGAAGTTGCTTCTATAGGTGGCTTTGTCAAACAATACCAAGTGGAAGTTGATCCTAATGCCCTGCTCAATTACAACATTCCCTTATCCAAAGTAAAAACAGCAATTCAACGCTCTAATCGTGATGTCGGCGGCAAGCTGATTGAAATGGCTGAAACTGAATATATGGTGCGAGGACTTGGCTATATCCAATCATTGGATGACTTAAAATCAATTGCAATCAGCGTCAGTGACAATGGCATCCCTATTCGCTTAGAAGACGTAGCTAATATCCACTTTGGTCCAGAATTACGACGCGGTCTCGCCGATTTTAATGGTGAAGGTGAAACCGCCGGTGGTGTGGTTATCATGCGATATGGTGAAAACGCATTAAAAACCATTGAAAACGTTAAAAATAAATTAGCTGAACTGACAAGAGGTTTGCCAGCTGGTGTCGAAATCGTACCCGTTTATGATCGTAGTCAATTAATCAATCGTGCTGTTGATAATCTGACCGTAAAACTGATTGAAGAATCCATCGTAGTTGCCCTTATTTGTATCTTATTTTTATTTCATGTTCGCTCGGCAATGGTTGCTATTATTAGCTTGCCGATTGGTATTTTAATGGCTTTTATCGTGATGCATTGGCAAGGTATTAATGCCAATATCATGTCACTAGGCGGCATTGCTATTGCGATTGGGGCTATGGTTGATGGTGCCATTGTCATGATCGAGAACACCCATAAACATTTGGAACAGGCTGTCAAAATAAAAGGTGGCGTGCTGACATCATCGGAACGTTGGCAAGCTGTTGCTAACGCATCCAAAGAAGTCGGACCAGCTTTATTCTTCTCATTAATGATTATTACTATTTCGTTTTTGCCCGTGTTTACCTTACAGGCGCAAGAAGGTCGTTTATTTGCACCTTTGGCTTTTACCAAAACCTATTCAATGGCCGCAGCAGCTATTTTAGCAATTACCTTAGTGCCGGTATTAATGGGTTATTTCATTCGTGGCAAAATCATGCCCGAGGCTAAAAACCCCATTAACCGCTTACTGCATTTTATCCATGCTCCCAGCTTACGTCTTGCCATTCGCTGGCGTTGGTTAACCTTGATACTGGCACTAGTAACGCTGGCGTTAACCACCATTCCAGTATCACGATTAGGTAGCGAATTTATGCCACCGTTAGATGAAGGCGATATTCTGTATATGCCAACGACCTACCCCGGCATTTCAATCAGCAAGGCGCGTGAGTTATTGCAACAAACCGATAAAATATTAATGACATTTCCAGAGGTTAGTCATATTTTTGGTAAAGCAGGCCGAGCAGATACGGCGACCGATCCGGCCCCACTCGCCATGTTTGAAACAACCATTACCTTGAAAGACAAAAAAGCATGGCCAGATCCTACTAAAACCACCAAACAATTAATGGCTGAAATGGATAGGGCCATTCAATTTCCCGGATTGGCTAATGCGTGGACCATGCCGATTAAAACTCGAATCGATATGTTATCAACCGGCATCAAAACACCAATTGGTATCAAAGTAAGTGGCCCAAATTTGCAAGTCCTGGAAAAAATTGCATCTGATATTGAGCAACTTGTGAAAACGCTACCTGATACTTTATCGGCATTTGGTGATAAGGCAGCTGGTGGTTATTACATTGATTTTGATATTAATCGTGATGAACTCGGTCGCTATGGTTTGCATGTTGCCGATGTGCAAGATGTGATTCAAACGGCCATAGGTGGCATCAATGTCACTGAAACCGTAGAAGGTTTGGAGCGTTATCCGGTTAATCTTCGTTATCCACGTGAGTTACGTGACAATATTGATGAAATACAACGCATCCTGATTCCTACACCTACCGGAGCTCAGATCCCACTTGCTCAGGTTGCTACCATGCATTTACGTCGTGGCGCTCCCGTGATTAAAAGTGAAAACTCGCGGCCTAATGCCTGGGTCTATATTGATATTAAAACAGATGATATAGGTGGTTATGTTGCCAAAGCAAAAACTATTGTAGAACAACAGCTCAGCTTACCTGCGGGTTATACCGTGTCATGGTCAGGGCAGTTTGAATATATGGAACGAGCGGCACAACGTTTACAGATCGTAGTTCCGGTGACCTTGTTATTGATCTTTTTACTGCTTTATCTCAACTTTCGTAATATCAGTGAACCCTTGGTGATTATGCTAACCATCCCCTTTGCACTGGCTGGTGGTGTGTGGCTAGTTTATTTATTAGGCTTTAATCTTTCGGTTGCTGTTGCTGTTGGTTTTATTGCTTTAGCTGGTGTTACCGCTGAATTAGGTGTATTGGTATTAACCTTTATTGATCAAAAGATAGCTAACTATCGGCTTGAGAAAATACATCAGCAACATGCCTCAATTCTAAGTCACCATGAGATTATGGCAGCGGTTTACAGTGGAACATCTGAACGGGTTCGCCCTATCATAATGACAGCAACAGCGATAATTGCTGGTTTATTACCGATCATGTGGGGAAGCGGCACAGGCTCAGAAGTGATGCAGCGCATAGCCGCCCCGATGGTGGGTGGTATGATAACCGCTACCTTATTGAACTTATTGGTACTGCCCGTTATTTATGGGTTTGTATTACAACTTAAAGAACAAACATCAATAATACAGGAATAAGAATTATGGCAATCGATCCTATTTGCGGTATGAATGTCGATACGGACACCACCAAATATCAAACCACACATAATAATGTGACGTATTATTTTTGTTGTGCACACTGTTTAACGACATTTGAAGCCTCACCCGAGCAATACATTACTCATGAACAAGCTGTAAAAAGCTGTTGCGGAGGTCATGCAAGCCAGACTGTTCCTCTTGTACAAATAGCACCATCCAAGAAAAGTTTGAATGGTTATATTTGTCCGATGTGTCCTGAAGTACATCAACAAGAACCAGGTTCATGCCCTAAATGCGGTATGGCATTAGAACCGAGTTCACCTGTTACCAGTACAACTCAATACACCTGCCCGATGCATCCCGAAGTAATACAAGACCACCCTGGAAATTGTCCTAAATGTGGTATGGCATTGGAAGCAATTACCGTTGAGGCTGATGAAGACACGAGTGAATTGGATGATATGTCGCGTCGTTTTTATATTGGCAGTGCATTTGCCTTACCTGTATTTATATTAGCGATGCTGGCTGATTTGGCACCACAATGGCTACCAGCTAACCTTACCATGTTACAAATACAATGGATTGAATGTATTTTGGCAACACCTGTTGTTGTTTGGGCTGGCTGGCCATTTTTTGTACGCGCTGTGCAGTCGCTCATTAGCCGACATCTTAATATGTTCACCCTGATTGGTTTAGGTGTTAGCGTGGCTTGGTCATACAGCATGATTGCCTTGTTATTTCCTTATATATTCCCCCCGATGATGCATAATGTCGATGGCACGGTGCCAGTTTATTTTGAAGCTGCTGCAGTAATCACCGCACTGGTATTATTGGGACAAGTATTAGAACTACGTGCACGCAGTCAAACTAATGCTGCCATTAAACTATTACTCGGCTTAGCACCGAATACGGCTCGTATTGTACGGGCTAACGGCGATGAACAAGACATTCCACTCGATCAAGTACATCCCGGTGACAAACTCAGGGTTCGCCCCGGTGATAAAGTACCGGTTGATGGCGTTATTATCGAAGGTCACAGTACCGTCGATGAATCAATGGTCACGGGTGAATCACTGCCTGTTGCAAAAGCCGTTAATGACAAATTAATCGGTGCGACTGTTAATGGTACTGGCAGTTTGATCATGCAAGCTGAAAAAGTGGGCAGTGAAACCTTATTAGCTCAAATTGTACAAATGGTTGCTGATGCTCAACGTTCACGTGCCCCGATTCAAAA
>JBFIJJ010000176.1:0-5478 GCA_041600795.1 Methylophagaceae bacterium
GACGTATAGCTTACAGGAGATAGCTATTTACTGCTTGAATTGTTTTTTCCTGCTGTGCGGTGTTAGCATTTTATGTTGATAAGCCCCTTTAGTCTGACAAGGCAAGCGTCACCTTTACTTTCTCCCCGTTGATTATTCAAACAAGAACCAGATAATTCATGACAAAAAATAGCCAGAAAATTCGATTTTTTCGTGAACGAATTCCCACCTTTTCCTGTACACCTAGCTGTCACGATTGCTGTGGTCCTGTCACCGCTTCATCTGAAGAAGTATCAAGGTTACCCGTTAAGAGTGACCAAGAACACGAACAAGCACTGGCTGAATTAAACTGCCCATACCTAGGCGAACAGGGTTGTGAAGTCTATGACGAACGGCCGTTAATTTGCCGCTTATTCGGCACCACACCGCGTATGCCCTGCCCTAATAATCGAGCACCAGAAGAAATGATCGATCAACGAATTGAGCAAAAAATTCATGATTTTCTGGCAGAAACTAGGCAGGTTTTATTGTAACGCAAGCTTAAATATTAAGACCTCGACTACTTTGTTGATTGATCCCGATCATTGTCTTAGTTAGTTGTAGTGCCGACCTTGTACATATGCTGTTTTTTGACGACGCCTGGTGTAAGACCTATATGATGTTTAAACGCTTTTCTAAATGATGCCTCAGACTGATAGCTAAACATTTCAGCCAATTGAGCCATAGATTTATTGGTTGTTATGAGTAGTTCATAAGCACATTGCATTCGCCAATGAGCGACATAATCCATCGGTGTTTTAGCCATAATGGTTTGAAACCGTTTGGCAAAAGCAGAGCGTGACATTCCTGCTTGCCGAGCTAATGATCCAACCGTCCATATTTCACCCGGCTTTGCATGAAACTGCTTTAACGCTTGATGTAATTGAGGATCGGCGAGTGCGGCTAAAAATCCTTGTTGACTTTGATTTTTATTGAGCCAGCTGCGAATTATTTGAACGAATAATACATCACATAATTTATCAACAACGGCCGTTGCTCCCAAAGTATCACTTTCGGTTTCTAAATAAATAAAACGCATTAAGGATTCTAACTGTATGGTGTTAGTTGGATCATTACTCTGGATATGAACAACATCGGGTAAGGTCGATAGAATAGGATTCATCAGATTACTTTCAAAGTCGAAATTACCACAAATGATGCGTGTAGTAGGCCCACTGTTATCTTTATCAAAAATAATACCGGCTGCAAGTTCATAGTCAGGTTTCACAGGTGATTCTGTAATGATATGGCGAGCATTAGTGGCAAAGAAGACAAGATCACCACTGCGTAATGTTATTGGCTCACCACCATCCGCCATGTGCAGCCAACAGGTTCCTCGTTCAACAATATGAAACTTTGCCTGATTGCTATTAGGTGACGAGATCGACCATGCACCACAAAAATTAGCATAAAAATACACATGCGCTTTTAAACGCAACAATTGCAACACATCACTTAATACATCCATAACAATAATCCATCACTAAAGACAATATGACATTAAATATGGATTATATGGCATATATCGTCCTATGAGTGAACTCTATACTACCCTCACGTCATCAAATTATGACGACACGCGTAACGATTACGGAGCACGGCTTCCGTTATCGATGCCAATTAACCAACGTCTTGGTATGACGCCAATGTAGCTAAATAATTGAGCTCTTATTTAGATTTATAGCGTTAATCAATATCTTAGAACGAGGATAAAGACATGCAATCAGAATACAAACTAACACTTCCATTTAAAACAGTTGATGATGCAGCTGGCAAGGCATCAGAATTATTAAAATCAGCTCAAAAAACCATGGGCTTTGTACCTAATATGTATACCGCCATGGCTAATTCGCCAGCTTTATATGATACATACACCCATGGCTATCAATTGTTCAGATCTGAATCAGGATTTTCGCTAGCAGAACAAGAAATTGTTTTTTTAACTATCAGTCGTGAAAATGGCTGCAACTATTGTGTGGCAGCACATAGTTTTATTGCCGATAAGATGTCAAACGTACCGGAGGCGGTGACGGATGCGATTCGTAATGGAGAGACTATCTCTGAACCAAAATTTGCTCAATTAGTGCGTTTTACCCAAACAATGGTTTCAAAGAGAGGCTTACCGACACAGGACGATGTTGAGGATTTTCTTGCTGTGGGTTACACCCAAACCAATATACTTGACATTATCTTAGCAATTTCTGTTAAAACGATTAGCAATTACACCAATCACCTATTTCATACTGAGCTTGATGAGGTGTTCACCGCTAGGGCTTGGTAGTTCACACTTACATGAGTATGGGCAGTTAATTTCGTTTCTATCACTATGACGGTTACTTGATTGACTGCCCTGCAATTAAAAATTGAATCATTTGTTTTTCAGAGCTTTTAATATCAAGCTCTACGGCCCATTTATTTTAATTCTTCCTGTGTAAGAATAAACATTTTTAGCCTTTCCCCTCATCCAACATAGAGAATTATCATCTTTAATTCGCATAAACTTTTTAGACAGGCTATCACTTAACTCTCGTATCCTGAGAAATTGATGGTAGGCATTCTCACTTCAAATACATCAACAAATAACTAACAGTCTTTATTATCTAGCTAGTTTTTAGAACCCTCTAGTTACGGTATATCGTTTTTAATGCTTAGGGTAATACCCTGTTCTGATTACGATAATCTTCTATATAAACGGACCTGTTCAACCATCCTTAGAACCATATCCAATAGCAATATCCACCAAGAAACAATCAGCACAACATGCTCTAGTCGAAAGTATGTCACTTGACTAAGAATCCTAGAATATGAAGAAACTTTGGATTAAGGGACAATTAATAAGTTTTTTTTATTGTTATCATTTTTCGGGCCTAATTTAGGCGTTTTTTACCTTGAGTAAACCAAATATTTTGTTTTGGTTCTCAGCATCGGTTTTTATATAAACCGAGAGAAAACTAACCTGTAAAGGAATGAAATTAATGAATAAAACTTTATTATCAATCGCTCTGTCGTCATTATCAGTATCCGGTGTGGCCGTTGCTGATGAACTGCTTAACATGCAAGAAGATGCTAAACAGTGGGTGATGCCAGCGGGTAGATATGACAATACCCGTTATAGTGAATTGAAAGAAATTAATAAAAGTAATGTTAAAGATTTAAACTTGGCATGGTCTTTTTCAACCGGCGTTCTACGCGGTCATGAAGGAAATTCACTGGTTATCGGTGATACCATGTATGTTCATACACCGTTTCCAAATATTACGTTTGCACTCGATTTAAATAACGATGGTGCTATTAAATGGAAATATGAACCTAAACAAAGTTATGACGATGTTGTTCCTATCATGTGTTGCGACACAATTAATCGTGGCTTGTCTTATGCTGACGGAAAGATTTTCTTAAACCAAGCTGATACAACATTAGTAGCACTCGATGCTCAGACTGGTAATGTAGTCTGGTCTGATAAACGTGGTAATCCAAAAGCAGGCCAAACCAGCACAGGTGCCGCTTTTGTCTTTAAAGATAAAGTCTTAGTCGGTATTTCAGGTGGTGAATTCGGTGTGCGTGGCTATGTCCAAGCTTACAGCCTAAATGGTGAAAAACAGTGGCAAGCATTTAGCACTGGTCCAGATGATGAAATGTTAGTAGACCCAGAGAAAACCACATCAATGTTGATGCCTATTGGTAAAGATTCATCGTTAAAATCGTGGAATGGCGACCAGTGGAAAATTGGTGGTGGTACGACATGGGGCTGGTATTCTTATGATCCAGATTTAAACTTGGTTTATTACGGAACAGGTAATCCATCAACATGGAATCCAGTACAACGTCCAGGTGATAATAAGTGGTCAATGTCGTTATTTGCGCGTGATCTTGATACAGGTGTAGCGAAATGGATTTATCAAATGACGCCACACGATCAGTGGGACTATGACGGTATCAATGAGTCGGTTTTAGTTGACCAAAAAATCCAAGGAAAAATGCGTAAAACGGCCGTTCATTTTGACCGTAATGGGTTTGGATACACCATGGATCGTGTCTCAGGTGAATTATTAGTAGCTGAAAAATTTGATCCAATGATCAACTGGGCTAAATCTATTGATATGAAATCTGGCCGACCTGTTGTTGACCAAAAATATGCACCTGAAGCTAATGGTGAAGATGTCAATACAGTCGGAATTTGTCCTACAGCGATGGGAGCTAAGAACCAAGAGCCTGTAGCTTATTCTCCACGCACTGGTTTGTTCTATGTACCTGCCAACCATGTTTGTATGGACTACGAACCATTTGAAGTTGAGTATGTAGCTGGACAACCTTATGTTGGGTCAGGTGTAAGTATGTATCCTGGGCCTGGTGGCAATATGGGACGTTTCTTTGCTTGGGACGCACGTGAAGGCAAAATCGTATGGGAAAACACAGAACGTTTTTCTGTATGGTCGGGTGCATTAGCGACAGCAACAGATATCGTGTTTTATGGCACTTTAGAAGGCTACTTAAAAGCAGTCGATGCCCAAACAGGCAAAGAGCTATGGCGCTTTAAAACACCATCTGGAATTATCGGTGCAGCTAATACCTATGAGCATAATGGGAAACAATATATTTCTGTATTATCAGGTGTAGGTGGCTGGGCTGGTATCGGTATGGCTATTCCTAGTTTAGGTGACTCAGATGGTCTGGGTGCTGTTGGTGCTTACAGAGGCTTATCTAGCTGGACTAACTTAGGTGGTGTGTTAAACGTATTTAGCCTTTAATCCACTCCTTGTTATCTAACTAACAAAAAAGCCCTAGACTGAAATCAGTCTAGGGCTTTTTCTTTACTAATCGCTGAGTGATGTAAAATTCGTCAGTGTCAAAATGACATTAAGTATTCGGGGGCGTGATGCTGGGAAAATTTGCTGCGTATTTCTGAATCCATTGTCGCGCCGCTTGTTCACTGGTCAGGTTGATACCCTGCTCTCGTTTGATTTGATTACGATAATCTTCTATATAACAGACTTGTTCGACCATCCTCAGAGCATATTTAACTGAAGCATCTTCAAAGGCAACACCGATCAGGAATCTATCGCTATCTTGAGTACACCACTTCACAACACCATTGGCTGAAAACTTGGGTTCACAATATTGAATTGTAATATGAATGTGTTGGCCGATGATGAGTGGTTGTTGACTGACAAAACACAACCCACCTTCAGTAATATCTTTAGCAGCGCAGGTCTGCTCCGACACGGCTAAGCCCGCTCCCAATTCACCCAATTCAAAGTGCAGCGGAATCGCTGTTGGGTGACGAATATAGTGACGTTTCATCGGAACCATAGCTGAACATTACCATACTTTAATAACAGACTAAATAGCTGAAAAACTATATTAATCAATTTTTTGCAATTTACCTCGTATCAGCCCTAAACGTCCAGTTTTAACTGCACGTCTCCTTATACCTTTGACGGGCGAAATAAAATATAAGTC
>JBFIJJ010000177.1:0-5461 GCA_041600795.1 Methylophagaceae bacterium
CATTGAAGCTAATAAAGTCATCTATAGTTGGCAAAATTTGCCAGAAGCGGTGGGTACCACGACCTTAGTTGACTTCTCTGCTGATGGTAAAGTGGCGGCAACTGTTGAGCAAGATACGATTGTATTGTGGCAAGTAGATAACGGCAAACCGATGTTACGTCTGGGTTTCCCGGTCAAAATAAAAGCGATCGCCTTGTCACAGCATGGCGATTATCTGATGTTGGCGCTTTATGATCGTACAGCGATTTATTTTGATGTTATTGAGAATCGTGTTGTACAGACATTTGAACACGATGGTAAAGCGGTCAATTCACCGATTAATCAATTGATTAATACGGTTGCTATTTCACCAAGTGGTAAATATGCACTCACTGGTGGTGATGACCAAACTGCACGCTTGTGGAACTTGGAAACAGGTGAACAGCTACGCAGTTGGAAGCATGAAAATTCAGTCAATATTGTTGCGTTTTATCCTAAAGGTGGTTTTGTGATTACCGGTGCTGGTAATGGTCAAACGCATTTTTGGAATATGGTGACGGGAGAAGAGCGATACTCGTTAAGAACGTCAGCATGGCCAAAGGATATGCCTTTACCCAATTTTCCATCGTTTAAAACAACAACCTCAGCACTGGACTTTTCGCCTGATGGTGCTTATTTAGTGACGGGACACCCATCCCAAAAACTCTGCCTCTGGCGTGTTGCTGATGGTGAAAAACTTGATTGTTGGCAAGTTGCTCGTAAACAAGCATTAAGACCCGGTGTTGTTATACAAGCCGTTGCTTTTTCGCCCGATGGTAAAGCGATTTATAGCGAGTCGGGCAATGGAATTGGTCAAAAATGGTTATTACACTAAATGTATAAGATTGTGTTCTATGTGCCTGAAACACATAAAGAACCAGTTAAAACTGCCATGTTTGCACAAGGCGCAGGCCGTTATGATGGTTATGATTGTTGTTCATGGGAAATAAAAGGCACAGGCCAATTTCGACCATTAGAGGGCAGTCAACCTTTTATCGGATCGTCTAATCAACTTGAACAAGTAGACGAGTTTCGTGTTGAAATGATCTGTGAAAAACACCTGATCAAAGCAGTATTAGCCGCTTTATTAGAGTCTCATCCTTATGATGTGCCTGCTTATGAAGTCTGGCCTGTTATGACCATAACTGATTTCTGATAGTGCCGGTGTTTTGGTAACATGGACACCGTGGTTATTCCTTACTAATTTATTTATTGAGCTTAGTTGTTTATGTCAACGCCTATATCTGCACAACCTAAAGAGACCTTTCTAGCGGACTATCAAAAACCAGCTTATCTTGTTGATAAGATAGCGTTATTTTTTGATTTGGAACCATCGCACACTAAGGTGCGCAGCATCTTATCTATGCGTAAAAATCCTGATGGCGCAGACTCGGGCTGTGTTTTGGATGGTGAAAAACTGACATTAAATTCAGTCAAGATTGATGGTCGTGAATTGGCTGGTAATGAATATCAGCGTACAGATAAAGCCTTATTATTGGCTGCGGTACCCGATAATTTTGAGCTTGAAATTGAAACTGTCATTCAGCCGGATCAAAATACGGCATTAGAAGGGCTCTATCATTCGGGTAGATTGTTATGCACACAATGTGAGGCCGAAGGTTTTAGACGTATTACCTATTATCCTGATCGCCCTGATGTGATGTCGGTATTTACCGTCACAATGGCGGCAGATAAAGAACAATGGCCGATATTGTTATCAAACGGTAATTTGGAAGCCCAAGGCATTTTTAAAGATGGTCGTCATTGGGTGCGTTGGCATGATCCTCATCCAAAACCAAGCTATTTATTTGCCTTGGTTGCAGGTGATTTATATTGCCAACAGGATCAGTTTGTCACTATGTCGGGTCGTGACGTGACCTTGCAGATTTTTGTTGATCATGAAAATAGTCATAAGTGTGATCATGCCTTGATGTCGCTTAAACAAGCGATGTTGTGGGATGAACAGACCTATGGTCGTGAATATGATTTAGACGTGTTTATGATTGTTGCGGTTAATGACTTCAACATGGGCGCAATGGAAAATAAAGGTCTGAATATTTTCAACTCAGCCTGTGTGTTAGCAAGTCAAGAAACAGCAACAGATAACGATTATCACACTATTCAAAGTATTGTCGGTCATGAATATTTCCATAACTGGTCGGGTAATCGTGTTACCTGCCGTGATTGGTTTCAACTTAGTTTAAAAGAAGGCTTCACGGTTTTTCGTGATCAAACATTCAGTGCTGATATGCACTCTGCTGCCGTACAACGTATTGATGATGTTAATCAGTTACGCACGATGCAATTTGCAGAAGATGCTGGGCCAATGGCACATCCAGTTCGACCTGCATCGTTTATCGAGATCAGTAACTTTTATACCGTCACCATCTATGAAAAAGGTGCTGAAGTGGTTGGTATGATTAAAACTATTGTTGGAGCTGAAGGTTTTAGAAAAGGCACCGATCTCTATTTTGACCGCCATGATGGTCAAGCTGTCACGACAGATGATTTTGTCAAAGCAATAGAAGATGCTAATAATGTTGATTTAAGCCAATTTAAACGCTGGTATTCACAAGCAGGTACGCCGGTTGTAAGTGTGCAAGGCAGTTATCATGAGTTTAATCAGACTTATACCTTAACCTTGTCACAAAGTTGCCCAGCTACACCGGGCCAAACCACCAAACTACCGTTCCACATACCATTTGCATTGGGCTTATTAGACCAAAATGGTGATAGTTTACCGTTGCAACTTGAAGGTGAAGACAGTGCTTTTGACGGTGACACGCGTGTGTTATCACTGACTGAATCAACACAACAATTTACCTTCATCAATATTGACTCAGAACCGTTACCATCGTTGTTACGTGGTTTTTCTGCACCGGTAAAATTGGATGTCGAGCGTAGTAATGAGCAATTGGCCCTGTTAATGGCAGAAGACAGCGATAGTTTTAATCGCTGGGATGCTGGTCAAACATTATTGATTAATGTGCTATTAGATTTGATTGCTGATGTACGGGCTGGTCGTCAATTAAACGTACCTAACATGCTTATTCAACAAATGAGCAAGGTCTTGGCCGATGCCAACAACGATCCTGCTCTTGTTGCCAAGATGTTAACGTTACCAACCGAAAATTATCTTGCTGCACAACGTCAACCCGCAGATGTTGATGCGATACATACCGCCAGAACCTTTTTGAAAGAGACTTTGGCAAATCAACTGAAAGCTGAATTTTCTGATTTGTATAGCAAACTCAGTGTTAAAACACCTTATGAGTTTAATGCCGAGCAAATGGCAAGACGTAGTTTGAAAAATACCTGTCTGAGTTATTTGATGGCAACCAAAGATCCAATGCAAACCCAACGCTGCCTAAAACAAATGAAACAGTCAGATAATATGACTGATACGATTTCAGGTTTGGGCTTGATTGCGGATCAAGCAGGCCCTGAACGTGATCATGCTTTACGTGCTTTTTATGAACAATGGAAACATGATCGTCAGGTTGTCGATAAATGGTTAATCGTACAAGCCTTATCATCATCACCTGATACCTTAATTAAAGTTAAAGGTTTGATGAAACATCCGGCATTTAGTATTAAAAACCCGAATAATGTTCGTGCCTTAATTGGCCAGTTTTGTCGAAATAATCCGGTTAACTTCCACAACAAAGATGGCTCTGGCTACCGCTTTCTAGCCGAACAAATCATCGCATTAGATAAGCTCAATCCACAAGTAGCTTCACGTCAATTAGGTGCCTTCAATTCATGGCGCCAATATGATGAATATCGCCAAGGATTAATGAAAGATGCATTAACTGATATAGCGTCACAAGAAGGTTTGTCGCCAGATGTCTATGAGGTTGTAACTAAGTACTTGGCAGATAAATAATGTTTGAATTAGACCAACGTTTAGCCAACGACACCATAAAAATAGGGCGTTTCGCATTGTGCGAGGTGTTGTTGATGAATGATGCTCGCTATCCTTGGGTAATCTTAGTACCACGACGAGCTGGGGCAACAGAAATACACTTGCTAGACGCTAACGATCAGCAGCAACTGATGACTGAATCAAGTTTTGTTGCTAGCAAACTAGCAGCAATGGTTCATGCCGATAAAATGAATGTGGCAGCATTAGGCAATGTTGTTTCACAATTGCATATTCATCATGTCGCCCGCTTTAAAATTGATGAAACATGGCCTGCACCTGTCTGGGGAAAGGGCACCGCGATTCCCTATACCGAAGAAGAACAGGATGCGATTTGTCAGCAGCTTAGATATGTTTTGAGTGACTTATTACGTGACGACGCGTGAATTACGTTTTAGCCTAAGATTAACCCGTGAACAGGCCATGAAATATTATCAAGGCACAGCAAGGGCGGTGATTGTCACGGCCGAAAATGGTCAACGACTTCAATTTCCGGCTGAACATATTAGGCCCTTTATCGATCATCTGGGTGTCAACGGTGTATTCAAAATAGAGTTTGATGCCAACAATAAAATGTTGGGTTTGAAACGTATTTCGTAAGGTTCTTTGTCAGAATTATGATGGGATTATTTGCTATTAGCTCAGGTGCTAAACACACCTAAGCTAATAGCAAGATTCATACTTATTTTGAATCTCCAGCTTCTAATGCTAAGAATGAATCAACATGATCTAATAAGCGTTTATCAACGCCTTTTGGATTCATTGCACGAATTTGTTCTAGGTTAGCTGGCACACCATCACCGACGATAACAGCCATGACCATTCCCATTGAATAGTGTGGATCACATTTAATAAAGTAAACACCTGGTTTATTAAAGCGAGGTGTTACAAAATCATTACCTAACGCACTGACCCAGCCTTGACCCAGCCTGAAAATACTTCTGCACCTTCAGGAGAGTATTCCGGCATTTCTGTTGCGTTATGAGTCGCCATGTTGGTGTAGGCGAGTTTGTCACCAATTTGGATACGTAATACTGCAGGCACAAAATTAGTTACATTTGCGTGAATGGTATAGGTTTGAAAGACTGACTCATCAGCAAAACCATTACCATCTGCAAAAGCAAGTAAAGAAGATGAGAGAAGTAGTAGGCTTGCACCAACTTTTAGCAATTTTTTCATGTGGTTATCCTTATCATAAGTAAGATGGGCAATTGTCAGCAAAAGGTGCTAAATAATTAGCGTTTAAAGCTATAAACAATATAGAAATAGTGTTCGAAAATAATGATTTCATGTTCATCCATAAGCACATTAAAGTACGACTTAAATTTTATAGTAAGGCTGTTTTAAGATTCCATGATCCCAGTCAATGAAAAGTGAATGAAAGAGGTTCATACACTTTAATTTTCGAATGAAAATAAGTGAGGGCTGTAAGGAATGATCAGAATACGAGGGTTTCAAGACCAAAGCATATAATTAACGCGCTTGTTTCGTATACCAAGTTACAGAATTAGACGCGGTTGC
>JBFIJJ010000178.1:0-5458 GCA_041600795.1 Methylophagaceae bacterium
AACTGCTCATGCTGACATTAACGATCCCGCCGAGGCGTTGAAAGGACTGGTACCACAACGTGACAACCTTACTGTTTACCTTGATCTAGTTGCCAGCCTACTACAAGCGCAGTCCAAAGCTTGGTTAGATGAAAATAATAATATGCCGAAAAGATTAACAGAGCGACTGGATCCGTTAGTTCGTGCAACAGCATGGAAAGAGTCCTGCTGGCGGCAATACACCGGTACAAAAAGTAATCCCAAAGTGTTACGTTCGTCTGTTGGTGCAGTCGGCATGATGCAGATCAACGGTCGTGTCTGGCGTAAGGTCTATGATCTCAATCGCCTTGTTGAAGAGGTCGACTACAACGTCAATGCTGGCATCGATATTCTCACGCATTACATGATTGATTATGCGATCCGGCGTGGTGAGCATGAGCATCCGGGTGGTGATGACAATTTGATCAAAGCCACTTATGCGGCTTATAACGGCGGTCCAGGACAATTAGCTCGATACCGTCGTGATGACACCCCTTCAAGATTAAAGTCCATCGATAGTACGTTCTGGAGTTACTACACAACCTTCAAGGCCGGCGAATTTCCCGACATCTCTAGCTGTTACGTGGTTGGTAATTGATCAGCAGACAACTGCGTTAGTCTAAACCTGTTAACAACTTTAGTTGCAGGTTCAGGTCACATTTGAAATTGGTAAATTAGGAAGCATCAAGAACAAAGGGGACAGATTTATTTAGTCTTTCCCTCTTGATTTTATCGCCACTAGAAACTAAGCCAGTTGGTTGAATATGAACATAACGTCTCTTAAAAATTAAGCGTCATCACTTGCTAAACTTGCCATCAAATAACGATATAACGTTTGAACCTTGGCATTCTGTTTTAAATCACGGTGATAGACATACCATAATTGGCCTGAACCATCGATTGAGTCATCTATCTGTAGCGCGTGTAACTGGTCTTTTTCAGTAGCATGTTTCTCTGAAATCAAGCCAATGCCCATTCCCGCTTTTACAGCTAATTGCACGTCTAAAAAGTCGTTACTTTGATACACAATTCTTTCTTTATCAATATGTTTCAGTACATGTTTAACATAGGGGATATGTAGTTTATCCGCACTCGGCATCACCCAATTATGTTGGTTATATTCATTGATGTTTTTGGGTAGACCATACTGTTTCACATAGTCATCCGTCGCATAGTAATTCATATTAATATCCATGATTTTGCGTGCGATCAAATCAGGATCCTGAGGTTTTGAACCTGCTCTTAATGAAACGTGCACAGCACCACTGGATAACGGAATAATTTCATCTGTTGAGATCACTTGAATTCGTAACTTTGGATAGGCTTTTCTAAATTGTAATAACGCAGGATTAAGTAGTGCAGTAAATTCAAGTACGCTGGTAATTCGAAGATTGCCACTAATATCTTGCTCGACGTTACCTAGTAAACTTTCCAGACGGTTAAATTCAGTAAAAATCGATGGCATTTCATTCATAAAAATCGTGCCAGCATCGGTCAATTTATAACCACGTTGATGCCGTATAAACAGTTTGATACTCAATGATTTTTCTAAACGGTTGACATGACGAAGTACTGTTGCATGGTTGCACTCTAATTTTATTGCAGCCTTACTCAAAGAGCCTGATTTTGCGACTTGATAGGCAATACGGTAGTCGTCCCAATGAATCTCTTTCATACCTTTCCTTAAACAGTTCTTGTACTGTGACTATAACACTTGAGCGTTACTACTCTATTATTTTATGCACAACAGTTTATTGTTTTTAGCACTACTAAGTTAACTATAAACACGATAACCTAAGTCAAACTTGAGTAAGCGGAAGCAGTTAAATGTTTAAAAACAGCACAAAAAGTTATGGCTGGATCAGCATTTTCATTCACTGGCTTATGGCTATCAGCCTGTTTTATATGTTTGGACTTGGACTTTATATGGTCGATCTGACTTATTACGATGCTTGGTATAAAGGCTCATTAAGTTTGCATAAGAGTTTGGGATTAATCCTATTTAGCTTGTTAATTTTTCGTGTGTTTTGGCAAGCAACTAATATAAAGCCCAAACCATTAGCTGGCCCAAAATGGGAACACGTTTCTGCTCATTGGATGCACCGAGGTTTATATCTGTTTATGTTATTACTGATGGTCAGTGGCTACCTGATATCAACTGCCGATGGCCGTGGGATTGTTGTTTTTGATTTGCTTAATGTCCCTGCTCTGCCATGGGCCATTGAAAATCAAGAAGATATTGCAGGAGAAATTCATAAATATTTAGCGTGGCTGCTAATCGCCATGACAGCAGGCCATGCATTAGCCGCGATCAAACATCATTTTATAAATAAAGATGACGGTCTTACTCGTATGTTAAAAACCAATACCCCCCAATAACCCTAATAAACAGCAATATCGAGGATATTATGAAAAAATTATTATTAGCCAGCACGCTTTGTGCTGCAACCATACTGCCAAACTTTGCAAATGCCGCTGATTACATCATTGATAGAGAAGGCACACATGCCTTCATCAACTTTAAAATTAAACACTTAGGCTACAGTTGGCTCACAGGTACATTTAAAGATTTTGATGGTAAATTCAGCTATGACGATAAATCAGCAGATGCATCAAAAATAAATGTTGTGATTCAAACAGAGAGTATTGATTCTAACCATGCCGAACGTGATAAGCATTTAAAAAGCAAAGAGTTTCTGGATGTAAAAGACTATCCTACATCAACATTTACCAGTACTAAATATACCCCTATTGATGAAAACAGCGGTACTTTAACGGGTGAATTTACACTGCATGGTGTGACCAAAACAATTAGCTTCCCGATAGAAAAAATCGGTGAAGGCAACGATCCATGGGGCGGTTACCGCGCTGGTTTTAGCGGTCAAACATCACTTAAACTAGCTGACTATGGTATTAATTTCGACTTAGGCCCAGCATCAACCCATGTAAATCTTGAACTTTATATTGAAGGTATTCGTCAATAGAGTATTGATAGTCAATCAGCAATAATAAAAGAAGGGCTGTTTTTTTCAATAAAAGCAGCCCTTTTTATTTTCAATGTTGCTTTGTAACAAGCAAGTCGTCGTGGTTTGCTATTATTAACACCCCGCATACTATTTGGAACCACCAATGCTAAAAGCCCTCTTCCTCGATTTAGATGAAACCCTGTGTGACACGCTGAGTGCTAATGAGCGGGCAAAACATTTGATGGCACAGCATGTCGAAGCACAATATGGCTCACAGCTAAATGGTCAGGCCTTTGCCGATGACTATGTTATGGGTATTTGCCGTGAGTGGAGTGATGCCCAGCGTCAACGTTATATGCCCATTATTGAACAGCAAAGTGAGGAAGCCTTCCGGGTACAGTTGATTTATGATTTATTGGCTGAGCGCGGCGTGGATAATATCAGCAATGAAACCGCAAAATCGCTGCAAGATAAGTTTGATCGTGATCGCCTTGAGGCGTTTGATTTTTTCCCCGGCATTGAGGCCTTTTTAGCTGAGGCACGTAAGCTGTTTACTTTGGTCGTTATTACCAATGGCCCTGAGTTCTCACAGATTCCTAAAATCAATCGCGTCAATCTTGCTAAGCATGTCGATCACATCATTATTGGCGGTCAAGAACCTGAGGAAAAGCCAGCGATTTCGATCTTCAACAAGGCCCTTAAACTTGCCAATTGCCAAGCCCATGAGGTGATTCATATCGGTGATAGTTTGGCGTCTGATATAGCTGGAGCATTAAATAGTGGCATTACTTCGGTGTGGATCCAACACCAACAACCACTGGATGCTGAATTAGGTATCAACCCACATCATACCCTGCTACATCCTAGCGAAATACCTGCGCTAATCGATCAATTACATCAGGCTTAACACCGCATTAGGCATTTCAGGTACTTGCACTAAATCTATATGATTAGCCTTAAAATATAGGCAAAAAAAGGCTAAACACCTTATCATGGCTCATCCCAATTCATTCTGACTCTGGGCATAAATCACTATTTTAGGAATAAACATGAAACAAATTACAGTTGATAGCAACCCAAGTGACGCGCTATTGAAAAAAATGGGTGCTGCTTACTGGCCAACATGGCAAAAAGAAGTGTCTGTATTCCCATGGGAATTCGTTACTACTGAAACTGCTCTTATCCTAGAAGGCGAATGTGAAATGACACCTGCTGATGGCGGCCCTTCAACTACGTTCAAAGCCGGTGATTTAGTGGTATTTCCATTAGGCTATAAAGGCACATGGGAAGTTAAAAAACCACTTAAAAAACGCTTTAAACATGGCAATGGTAACTTTGTAAAATGTACGTTTAACCGTTTGAAAAGATTGTCGAATTTCATTAAATCACTATTTTAATAAATCGCATCCAACCCTATTGTTCTGTGACACTACGCTTCATTTTATCGTCACAAAATACGAGTTAAAGTAAGTACATTATTTTAGGGTGTTTTGATTTCGCACGATGCCGAGGCACAACTATTTTTGTAATATAAAACAGTTAACCCTCGGCTAAATTATTTAATCATCATTGGTCTCGCTCACTTATAATTAAGACAAATCGCATTTTTTAAAACTCGTTTTTCTTCATAGAGAGAGCCCCATCTCATGCATAACGTCGTCAATATACTTTTTACGTTTGTTCTGCTTTTTACGGTTCAAGCAAGTCATAGTGAAGAAATGATTAGCACGACACCAAAGCTTGGCAAAGCTTCAGCAGACGATGTTCGCGAGCTGGTATCCCTACCCGACTCAGTACGCGAGGTTATGCGTAAAGATATGTTGGATCACCTTTCTGCCTTGAATGAGATCATTGCTTACCTTGCATCAAATGACCTTGATATGGCTTCGTATATTGCTGAAACTAGGCTAGGTCGCAGCTCAATGGGCAAAAACAATAGCTCTGGCATCCATCCTGGCAAGTTTATGCCAGCTGATATGCGAAACTTGGGCTGGGGCTTGCATGTTGCTGCAACTGAGTTTGCACTCGTTGCTAAACAAGGCGATTTGCCTAATGCATACCGTGCTTTACACAAAGTAACTAGCTCGTGTGTTGCCTGCCATTCCAGTTACCGTACACAATAACTAATGCTATCGTCAGTTGTCCCTGCAAATTGGTTAAGAATATCAACTTATGAAACTGCTCTACACCAATGAAAACCGCTATCTCGTCCACAACATTCAAAATATAGTTGAACTGGCTGACATTGAGGTCATGCTAAAAAATGAGTTTGCAGCTGGTGCTGCTGGTGATCTTGTACCCCATGAAACGTGGCTTGAACTGTGGGTGGTGAACGATGAGGATTATGACAAGGCAATGGCAATCATTGCCTCATCATTTAGTCATGATGCCGATGTTGACTGGATATGTAGTAATTGTCAGGAGAAAAATAATGCTTCGTTTGAGTTTTGTTGGAAGTGTCAACATAGTGCTCC
>JBFIJJ010000179.1:0-5435 GCA_041600795.1 Methylophagaceae bacterium
CTTATAGCAAGCGCTTGTTAGAAGTATTGTTTAACAAAGGTTTGACCGTACATTTAATGATCTCTGCTGCAGGTCGGATTGTATTAGCCGATGAGCTAGATTGGAAGTTACCGTCTCGTGCCAGCGATATTCATCAACAATTGGTCAGTGAATTTGGTTGTGAACCGCAACAATTACTTGTCTATGGTGAACAACAATGGACGTCACCATTAGCCAGTGGCTCACACCATGTTAAAACCATGATCGTGTGTCCATGTACGATGGGCACCTTATCCTCCATTGCGTGTGGCAGCAGTGATAACCTGATCAATCGTGCCGCTGATGTCATGATTAAAGAGAATCGTAAGCTCATTCTTGTGCCCAGAGAGGCACCTTTTTCGGCGATTCACCTTGAAAATATGCTTAAATTGGCTCGACTTGGTGTTTGTATTTTACCGCCAAATCCGGGGTTCTATTTCAAACCAACTCAACTGTCTGACATTGTAGACTTTGTGGTGGCAAGGATTTTGGACCAAGCGGATATTGAACATGCTATTGCACCGCGCTGGGGTGAATAAGACGCTTGTAAGAGTAAGTTATTAAACTTGCGTATAATGCTCAACTAAAATCATTTTTCGGAAAAAATATGTCAGATATCGAGATCGCGCAACAAGCCAAAATGGAGCAAATTTCAACCATTGCTCAGCGATTAGGCCTAGACCTAGACAAAGTTGATAACTATGGTCGTTATAAGGCTAAAGTCTCTCTGGATGTGATGAATGACTTGTTGGACAGACCAGATGGCAAACTTATTTTGGTTACCGCAATCAGTCCGAGTCCTGCTGGTGAAGGCAAAACAACCACAACCATAGGTTTGAGTGATGCCTTAAATCGAATTAATAAAAAGTCGATAGTGTGTGTGCGTGAACCCTCAATGGGCCCTTGTTTTGGCATGAAGGGTGGTGCGGCTGGCGGTGGTTACGCTCAGGTCGTCCCGATGGAAGATATTAATCTTCACTTTACTGGTGATCTACATGCTATTGCCGCAGCTCATAATCTACTGTCAGCAATGATTGATAATCATATTCACCATGGCAATGCGCTAGAGTTGGATGTTCGCCGTATTACGTGGGGCCGTGTGCTTGATATGAATGACCGAGCATTGAGAGATATCACAGTCGGTTTAGGTGGCACAGCGAATGGATTCCCACGACAAGATGGCTTTGATATTGTGGTTGCGTCAGAAGTGATGGCTATATTTTGTCTATCGAATTCAATTAAAGAATTGAAGCAACGGTTGGGCAATATTCTGATTGGCTATTCAAAAGATGGTACTGCTCGCTTTGCTAAAGATTTAAAAGCGCAAGGAGCGATGGCAACCTTATTGAAAGAAGCGCTTAAACCCAACCTTGTACAAACATTAGAAAATAATCCTGCATTTGTACATGGCGGTCCCTTTGCCAATATTGCTCATGGCTGTAACTCAGTTATAGCAACCAAAATGGCATTAAAGTTAAGTGATTATGTGGTAACTGAAGCAGGCTTTGGCGCGGACCTGGGTGCTGAAAAATTCATTAACATTAAATGCCGAAAAGCCGGTATCAAACCTGATATGGCGATAGTCGTCGCGACAGTCAGAGCCTTGAAATATCATGGTGGTGTTGAGATTGCTGATTTAGCAACGCCTGACTTAACTGCCTTAGAAAAAGGTCTGGAAAATCTTAAGCGTCACTTATCAAATTTACAGGATAAATTTGGCCTTCGCTGCATAGTAGCAATTAATCATTTTGTACACGACACTGATGCTGAGATTAACCTGATTAAGTCCACAGTTGAAGCTTTGGGCGCCAAAGCCGTGTTAGCAAAACATTGGGCTCATGGTGGTGAGGGCGCTGAAGAGTTAGCACAAGCTGTTGTGGCCATGCTTGAGCAAGATAATCAGCCATGTAACTTCCTTTATACTGATGATGAGCCCTTGTGGGATAAGATCACTGCAGTCGCAACTCAGTTGTATGGTGCAGCCGAAGTAGTCGCAGATAAAAAAGTCCATGATAAGTTAAAACTGTATAGTGAAACCCATGCTAACGTGCCGGTATGTATGGCTAAAACACCCTATTCGTTTAGTGGCGATCCAGCCTTGAGAGGAGCTGTATCTGGGCATACTATTACAGTGCGTGATGTACGTTTATCTCGTGGTGCTGAATTTGTGGTGGCTCTATGTGGTGACATTATGACAATGCCTGGCTTGCCTAAAAAACCTGCTAGCGAACGGATTGATATTAGCGATGATGGCGCTATTACCGGACTTTTTTAAGTGATGGTCATAGTAGTTAGCTAACCGGGCTTAAATAGGCAAGCGATTATGAAAACTGATGACGTATTTGAAAGTAATGACGATGTCTATAAAACGTTATTAGAATCTACAAAAGCTATTCCATGGAAAATTGATTGGAATAGTATGACGTTTAGTTATATTGGTCCTCAAATTGAAACCTTACTTGGCTGGTCTGCATCAAGCTGGGTCTCTGTTGATGATTGGGTTTCAAGAATGCATCCTGATGATCGGGAGCGGGTGGTTAATTTTTGTGTTGCTCAATCACAAGCAGGTGTAGATCATGAGGCTGATTATAGAGCAATGACAAAGGCTGGAGATTACATCTGGATACGAGATGTTGTCCATGTCATAAGGAAGGATGGTGAAGTTGAGTCTCTGGTTGGCTTTATGTTCGATATCAATGAACGTAAAAGGAATGAACAAGAATTAATCTCCTTACATCAAAAGCTAGAACAATTATCCTACCAAGATGGACTAACGGGCATTGCTAATCGGCGGATGTTCGATACTTGCCTAGAAAGGGAATGGGCTGCAGCACAGAGACATTACCAACCGTTATCACTTATTTTGTTAGATATCGATTATTTCAAACAATACAATGATTGCTATGGTCATTTACAAGGTGATGAGTGTTTAAAAACAATTGCGTCATTATTGAGTAGTACCAAAACGCGTCCAAGAGATGTAAAGGCTCGTTTTGGTGGTGAAGAGTTTGCAATCATATTGCCCGATACTGATGAACATGCTGCTCAGACATTAGCAGAACGTTATCGTAATCTTATCCTAGAGCAAAAGATTCCTCATGCCTCTTCTGACATTAGTGCGTTTGTAACGGTCAGTGTTGGTGTGAGTACCATTATTCCAACAAGGCAAGATCAGGCCTATCAATTTTTAAATAAGGTAGATAAATTACTTTATAAAGCAAAGAACAAAGGTCGTAATACAATAGCAATTGATTGATAACTAAACGAAATGATTTAGTTTAGGTATTACTGGATTGGCGGTGCTTTTTTATCAGATCATAAGCAACCTGAATTTCTTTCGCTTGTTCGGTTGCAACAGCAATCATATCTTCAGGTAAGCCTTGGCCAATTAATTTGTCAGGATGATATTGGCTCATCAGTTTACGATAGGCACGTTTAATTTCTTGATCAGTATTGGTTTCTGTAACACCTAGCGCTTTGTAGGCATCAGCTAAAGCCGTAGTTGATGAAGGTGACTTGCCAGAAGCAAACTGCGCTTGGTTTAACACCATATCAAGGATGCGGTTAAATTCAGGGCGACTGTAGCCTAAACGTAATGCAATTTGCTCTAATAAAGAACGCTCCGAGTTATCTAACGTGCCATCAGCTAATGCGATAACAGTTAAATACATCAGTAAAACTTGCTTAAGATTTGAGGTATGGCCACAACTACGCATAAACTCATCGAGCGTTTCAGTGATATCAAAATCAGCAGCCGATCCTTTTTTGAATTGGCTAATCGCTTCTTTACGGTGCTCTGCCGTTAAGCCTGTTTTTTTGATGAAATCTTCAACATGATTGATTTCATCTTGGGAAATATGACCATCGGCTTTGGCTAATTTACCCATTAAGATAAAAATTGTGTCGAGAAAGACTTTTTGACGTTGGCCAGAGGTTAAAGGATTGATACCACCAATGCCATAATCTCTAGCACGGTCGAGACTGCTACCGACTAAATAGCCGATAAATGCTCCAAAAAAACCAAAGAAATAATAGCCGACTAATGCCGCGATTAATTTATACACGTTAGAACCTGTTTGTTAATTTTTGTCGCTGAGACTGGTATAAAGCAACATTGCTCCCCAAATACCTAAGACCCAACTGAGAATGGGAATACCCGCAAACATTTTTGGCGCATAACCATCTAGCCCTATGATAACAGTTGCACCAATAATAAATGCGGCACCACTGATGGCACCTGCACAACGAAAACCAGCATTACGAATTTCGTGTTTCAATTGTTTAAATTCACTGGTTGAACGTTGTGGTGACGACTCATGCTGAGACTTCTGAATAAAGTCGTGTAATAGTCGTGGTAATTTCGGTAAGGTCTCAGCCCACATCGGCGCTTCATTTTTGATGTTTTTAAGCGCAGCCTGCCAACTCATCTTTTCTTGCATCCATTGCTCTAAAATAGGTTTGGCCGTTTTCCATAAATCTAATTCTGGATATAACTGGCGACCTAACCCTTCAATATTGAGCAAGGTTTTTTGGAGCAAGACCAATTGCGGTTGCACCTCCATGTTAAAGCGACGTGCAGTTTGGAATAAGCGTAACAGTAATTGTCCAAATGATATTTCTTGTAATGGTCTAGCAAAAATAGGTTCACAGACGCTACGAATTGCTGCTTCAAATTCATCAATACGCGTATCTGATGGCACCCAGCCCGATTCAATATGTAATTCGGCCACACGACGATAATCATGATTAAAAAACGCAAGAAAATTATCAGCGAGATAATCTTTATCAGTCGGTGATAGGGTGCCCATGATGCCAAAATCGACAGCAAGATAGCGTGGATTTTCGGGATCAGATACATCGACCATAATATTGCCAGGATGCATATCAGCATGGAAAAACCCATGTTTAAATGCTTGGGTGAAGAAAATTTCAACGCCCATTTCCGCCAACCGTTCAAGATTAACGTTATGTGCCTTTAATTGAGCTATATCGCCAATAGGTATGCCATAGATTCTTTCTTGGACAAGAATATTGGTTTTAGTTAATTGCCAATTGATTTTAGGCACATAAAGTAAACTGCCATCACTAAAATTACGTTGAAGTTGTGAGGCTGATGATGCTTCACGCATCATGTCGAGTTCATCAAATAAATTCTTTTCTAATTCAGCAACCACTTCTCTTGGACGCAGTCGTTTACCTTCTGCCCAATAACGTTCAGCCAGACTCGCCAGTGTGTGTAAAAGATCAACATCATTACGAATAGTTTTTTCGATATTGGGCCTGACTAATTTCAATATCACTTCTGAACCATCAACTAAACGAGCGGCATGCACTTGGGCAATAGATGCCGACGCTAAAGGTGATTCATCAATATGACTGAATATGTCATCTAAACTGGCTTTACCATAGGCTTGTTC
>JBFIJJ010000180.1:0-5424 GCA_041600795.1 Methylophagaceae bacterium
GGTGTAGGAATTACAGCGGGTGCTAATGCAGCATCACAGGTAGATATTACTATTACTTATGATACTAATGCTCTACCAGCATTGACTGGTGCAAATGTTTTTGAGTATACAGGATCATGCACTAATACTGGTACTGACTGGGTATCAGGTCCTGGCACAACAATGGATGCTAAATATCAACCTAAAATGAACTAGCATATAAATGCAAGACCATTGAGAATAAAAGCCCCGGTATTACTACTGGGGCTTTTTTTTATCCAGATTATTACCAGCAATAAATTAAGGAGCCTGAAAAAATTTATTTAACTCGCATCCCAGCCTTAGCACCATTATCCGGATTTAGGATAAACAAATCTTTACCACCAGGCCCTGCGGCCAATACCATACCTTCAGATAAACCAAAACGCATTTTACGTGGTGCTAGGTTAGCGACCATGACAGTGAGTTTGCCGATTAGATCTTCAGGTGAATAAGCAGATTTAATCCCGGCAAATACTTGTTTTTCACCTACACCAATATCAAGTGTTAATTTGAGCAGTTTATCTGCACCTTCAACATGTTCAGCATTGATGATTTTGGCAATACGAAGATCGATTTTGGCAAAGTCATCAAAACTGATTTCAGGGAATAGCGGTTCAATGTCTGTGTTTGTTTTAGTTTCTTGTTTTGCAGGCTCAGTTGTCATGGTTTCTTTTGATGCCTGTTGAATGGCTTCAATTTTGTCTGCTTCAATCCGTGTCATCAGAGGTTTAAATTTATTGATGTTATGACCAAGTAATGGCGTTGAGATATCAGCCCATTGCATTGGCTCAATATTCAAAAATGCCTCAGCTTCAGCGGCTGTTGTTGGCAATACTGGTTTCAAAAAGCCAATCAGAACGCGGAATAAATTAATTCCCATGGTGCAGATTTCATGCACTTGTTGGTCTTTACCTTGTTCTTTGGCTAACGCCCATGGTTTCATTTCATCAATATACTGGTTGGCTTTATCAGCTAACGCCATAATGTCACGCATGGCATGACCAAATTCGCGATTTTCCATTTTTTCTGCAATGGTGTCAGCTTGGGCAATAAAATCATCAAATAATGTTTGTTCAGATAATGTGTCAGCTAATTTTCCATCAAAACGTTTGCTGATAAAACCGGCACAGCGACTGGCTATGTTGACTACTTTGCCGACTAGATCAGAGTTGATACGACTTTGGAAGTCTTCTAAATTAAGATCAATATCATCAATACCTGAGCCTAATTTAGCGGCAAAGTAATAACGTAGGTACTCTGGATTTAAATGGTCAAGATAGGTACGGGCTTTAATAAATGTACCGCGTGATTTCGACATTTTTTTGCCATCAACGGTTAAGAAACCATGAGCAAAAATAGAGTTTGGCAATCTAAACCCAGCACCTTGCAACATGGCAGGCCAGAATAGGGCATGGAAGTAGATAATGTCTTTACCAATGAAATGAATCATTTCAGCAGTACTATCTGGTTTCATGAATTCATTGAAATCAACACCGCTGCGATCACAATAATTTTTGAAGCTGGCTAAATAACCAATAGGCGCATCTAACCAAACATAAAAGAATTTATTGGGTGCATCTGGAATTTCAAAGCCAAAATAGGGCGCATCACGTGAAATATCCCAATCTTGCAAGCCACTTTCAAACCATTCGTTGAGTTTACGACTGACTTCAGTTTGAAGATGACCACCTTGTGTCCATGATTTTAAATCGTTTTCAAAATCACCTAATTTGAAAAAGTGATGTTCTGAGTCTTTTGTAATAGGTGTTGCACCAGAAACAGCCGAAACAGGATTTTTTAATTCCGTTGGATCATAAGTTGCACCACAGGCTTCACAGTTATCACCATATTGATCAGCAGTACCGCATTTTGGACATTCACCCTTAATAAAACGATCAGGCAAGAACATTTCTTTCTCAGGATCGTAGGCCTGGCTGATAGTACGAGTAGCAATATGTCCGGCATCACGATTAGCTAAATAGATTTGGCTGGCTAATGCTTTATTTTCAGGGCTATGGGTGCTGTAGAAATTATCAAAGTTAATATTAAATTCAGCAAAGTCGGCTTGATGTTCTTGGCTGACACTTTCAATTAGTTGTTCTGGTGTAATGCCTTCATTTTGGGCACGAAGCATGATTGGCGTGCCATGAGCATCATCTGCGCAAACATAATGGCATTCATGCCCACGCATTTTTTGAAAGCGTACCCATATATCAGTTTGAATGTATTCGACTAAATGACCTAGGTGAATAGAGCCGTTAGCGTAGGGTAATGCGCTAGTAACAAGGATTTTTCTTTGCATGAATCAACCAGATATAACAACGTAAATGACGGTGAAAGATACCAGAAATCGTGATTTGACTCCATCAGCTTGTTATAAAAACAACAATTACTGGGTTTGCATGATGCTGTCTATTGAAAAGCATGTCACTTTGCATTAGATTGATTGCTGACAATGGTGTCACCAAACTCACATTAGCAAGGGTTGAGATGGAGCTAGAATTAGAACTACACGATATTCACCCTGATGCAATTAAACAGGCGTTGAAAAAAGCCAAACAGTATCGTTCTTTACTTGAACCAGAAATGGCCGAAAGTATTTGTCTCGATATTCTGAAAATTGATGAGAATAATCAAGAAGCGCTTGTTATTTACATCTTAGCGCTGACCGATCAGCTCCATCACACTGAACGATTGACGCAAATCAAAGATATTAATCAAGCTATTGAAAAACTTGAGAGTGAATACAAACGCTATTATTACACTGGTTTATTAAACGAGCGTCGGGCTTTAGCATTGATGAGTCAGCCTATGTCACATTCTTTTGCATATGATTACTTTATTGAGGCGCTTCAGTGTTATCAACATGCTGAAAAATTGTGCCCTCAAGGCAATGATGAGGCGATCTTACGCTGGAATAGTTGTATCAGAACCATCCAAAAAGAAAAACTTCAACCAAGACAAGATACAAGTCTTGTTCATAGCGATATGGAAAGCTGATATGGCAACACCACTTCAATTGCAAAAACGAACAATGGCAATAGCGGGCGTAGTTATGACTGGCTATTTGATTTTTCATATGCTGACCAATCTTAATTTCTTTGATCGAGCAGCATTCACTGCATTTTATGATTGGTACAACGGTAGTATTATCCGATGGCTAGTGTTACTGACTATGACGGTTGCTATTGGACTACACGTAAAAACAGCGATAAAAATACGCCGAGTTAATGCCAAGGCAAGAACGATAGATTATAAAAGGCACGATAAATTTAAGATTCCGGCATTGTTTGTAACGCTCAGTATTTTGTTTTTATTGGGGTTTATTGTTATTCATGTCATTCAAACGCTGACATTTGATAGCAATGATACCTATGCAGAGTTGCTACAGTTATTTCAGTCACCTTGGATGCTGCTGTTTTATCTGGCAGGGTTGTTTGTATTGTTTATGCATTTGCAACATTCTTTAGCAAACGTTTTACAAACACTCGGTAAAACTTCAGTAAGTTGTCATGCCTTAGTCTGGACTGCTTGTGTTTTATTAATGGGCGGTTTTGCAATTATTCCTTTTTATATCAGTGTTGTGATGTCATGAGCGATTTTGAATTAGATAGTCAAACCCCTAAGGGCAGCTTAGAAAATCGTTGGACACAACACAAATTCAATCTCAATATTGTTAATCCTGCTAACCGTAAAAAATATACTGTCATTATAGTTGGAACAGGCCTAGCAGGTGCAGCAGCGGCAGCCTCAATGGGTGAGATGGGCTATAACGTTAAGACTTTTTGTTTTCAGGATAGTCCTCGACGTGCTCATAGTATTGCTGCCCAAGGCGGTATCAATGCTGCTAAAAATTATCAAAACGATGGCGATAGTGTGTGGCGATTGTTTTACGACACCATTAAAGGTGGCGATTATCGAGCTCGTGAATCCAATGTGTTTAGACTGGCAGAACTCAGTACCAGTATTATCGATCAAGCTGTAGCACAAGGTGTACCTTTTGCTCGTGAATATAGTGGTTATTTAGCCAATCGTTCATTTGGTGGTGCGCAAGTTTCAAGAACCTTTTATGCCCGTGGTCAAACTGGACAACAATTATTGCTTGGTGCCTATCAAGCCATGAGCAAACAAATCGATGCTGGCACTGTGCTACATAAATCTCGCTGTGAAATGCAAGATTTGATTATGATTGATGGTCAAGCCAAAGGTATTGTCAGCCGTGATTTAGTCACAGGTGAACTTGAAACGCATATGGCTGATTGTGTTGTGCTATGTACGGGCGGTTATGGCAATGTGTTTTATTTGTCGACCAATGCAAAAGGCTGTAATGCCTCTGCTGCTTGGCGAGCTCATAAACATGGAGCACTGTTTGCTAACCCATGTTTTACCCAGATCCATCCAACCTGTATTCCACAACAAGGCGAGTTGCAATCTAAACTGACTTTAATGAGTGAATCATTACGAAATGATGGACGAATTTGGGCGCCTAAATATCAAGAAGATTGTGAAAAAAGTCCTGAAGATATCCCTGAACAAGATCGTGATTATTTTCTTGAACGTATGTATCCAGCATTCGGTAATTTAGTGCCACGTGATATAGCTTCGAGAGCAGTAAAATTGATTTGTGATGAAGGCCGAGGTGTTGGTCACGCTATTGATGGCAAAAAGTTAGGCGTTTACCTCGACTTTGCTAAAGCCATTGAGAAGTTCGGTTTAGATGGCGTCGAAGAAAAATACGGTAATTTGTTTGATATGTACCACCATATTACGGCAGAAGATCCTTATAAAACACCAATGCGAATTTATCCTGCTGTGCATTACACCATGGGCGGTTTGTGGGTTGATTATAATCTGATGACATCGATTAACGGCTTATTTGCAGGTGGTGAGGCTAACTTTTCTGATCATGGTGCCAATCGTTTGGGTGCAAGTGCGTTGATGCAAGGTTTAGCCGATGGTTACTTTATTTTGCCAACAACTGTTTCTAACTATCTAGCTCAACAAAAACCATTAGATACGAGTAAGACCTACCCTGAAGCAGAACAAGCAATCCAACGAGCACAAGACAAAATCGACAAGTTGTTACATGCACCTGATCCCCAAAAAACGCCGGATGAGTTCCACCGCAAATTGGGTCAAATTCTGTGGAATGCCTGTGGTATGGCGCGTGACAAAACTATTCTTGAGTCAGCCATTAATGATATTCAAGTTTTACGCAAACAATTTTGGCAGCAGGTTAAAGTAACGGGCAGCGATAAAACCCTTAACCAAACATTAGAACGGGCAGGGCGCATTGCTGACTTTTTTGAGCTAGCCGAATTAATGTGTATAGATGCGTTAACACGCGAAGAATCCTGCGGCTGTCATGCTCGCGTTGAGCATATTACAGATGATGGTGAAGCA
>JBFIJJ010000181.1:0-5337 GCA_041600795.1 Methylophagaceae bacterium
AAAATTGCTGAAGTATTACTGCCCCAAGTTGGGACTGTGCAGAATATCTTTGGTTATTTAATTGATTTTATGGGCTTGTTTTTAGATGAAGATAAACCTGACTTTCCACCCAATGTCCGTTGGTTATCATTTGAGAAATTCGCAAAAGCGCAAACCTTAGTAGTGAATGCTGGCCCAATGACGGCTGCTTATTTTCTTGAAAAAACATTATGGAATCGGGCATATGGTGCGGTGTTAACCTCGGCTACATTACGAGGTATGGGGTTGTTTCAACGTTTTAGAAGTGATTGTGGTTTAAAACGGTTTAGTGAACAGCACTTTTTAGCGGTTAAATCACCGTTTAATTACCATCAACAGGCCAGTTTGCATTTACCTAATATGACGGCATTGCCTAATGAAAATTTTGTTGATTGGCAGCAAGAAATTGTCAGCCAATTAATACAAATTATTAATGTGCAAGAGGCAACGCTAGTGTTGTTTACTTCTAAACAGGTGATGGATACGGTTTACAAACAGTTGCCACACAATTTAACAGAATTAGTGTTATTGCAAGGCGATAAGCTATCACCCAAAAATATGGTGCAGGAACATATCAAACGAATCGAGCAGGGCGAAGGTAGCATTATCTTTGGGATGGATCGTTTTGCTGAAGGTGTCGATTTGCCAGGTGATTTATGTAGTCATGTGGTGATTACTAAACTACCATTTCCGGTATTTACGCGCCCGATAGAACAAGCCAAGCAAGAGTGGATAATCAAATCTGGTGGGCAACCGTTTATTGCTCTGTCGTTGCCTGCTGTTAGCATACGATTAATTCAAGCCTGTGGCCGCTTATTACGTAAAGAAACTGATTCAGGGCGAATTACTATTTTGGATCGACGTTTACTAACCAAAGCCTATGGCAAACAGTTATTGCAGCATTTGCCGAATTATAGATTGGCATAAAAAAGCCCAGTTCAAAGACTGGGCTTTAGTCATTCAGCGTGGTTGCGGAATTTATTCTGTGCGGCTAGTTACTTCTAATAAGTGGTAACCAAACTGTGTTTTAACTGGGCCTTGAACAGTGTTGACAGGTGCAGAAAAAACAACTTTATCAAATTCAGGTACCATCATGCCTGGACCGAATTCACCTAAATCGCCACCTTGTGCACTTGAAGGGCATGATGAATGCTCTCTAGCAACATCAGCGAAATCTGCACCTTGTTCGATTTCTTTTTTCAGTTCAAGACAGATTTCTTCGCTATCTACGAGTAAGTGACGTGCTGTTGCTTTAGCCATGATGTTTTCCTAAATAATAATTAAAAACTGGCAATTATAACCTAAGCCAGCGAGTTAAGTTGCTATTAAGATTTATGCTAAGGTCATAATGAGTCGATTATTATCAAACTCAACAATGTCGCCAGCGACGATTTTCTTGCGTTTTTGACGTTCGACTTCGCCATTTAGTTTAACCAATCCTTCGGCAATGACAATTTTAGCTTCGGCACCACTGCTGACTAGACCTTCAAACTTTAAAATTTTATAGAGTTCAGTTGGTGAATGTGCAAGTGCAACAGTGATAGTATTTTGTGTCATAGTAATAACCTGATAAATTAACGTTATAGTTTACGTTGTTCAGTCGTTGAATGTGATAAAAATGGATTGTTAAAGATGGCATCTGAAAAAAATAAACGCTTAGACGATATTGTTGCCCAAGCAAAGAAATACCAAGCAGAACGTGAAGGTACCTATCGTGAACGGGCATTAAAAATGTATCCGTGGGTTTGTGGGCGTTGTTCGCGAGAATTTACTCAAGCTAATTTACAAGAATTGACGGTGCATCACCGTGATCATAATCATGACAATAATCCTGCTGATGGCAGTAATTGGGAATTACTATGTATCTATTGTCATGATAATGAACATCAGCGTTATATCGATCAAGTGCGCTATGGCAGTAACGATACATCTGGTTCAAATTCTCAAAAAGCGACACATAATCCATTTGCAGATTTGGCGAATTTATTGAATAAATAAGAATTACTTAAGAAAGATTGTTTAAGCTGTTTATAAGTAAATGTGTGACGATGCTATCAGTTTGAAATAGTTGAAATATCTATAATCGCAGCATAGTTACAATACGGATATTTAGGTGATAGGCATGAAATTTTTAGTTAATCTGATACAAGTGGTAATAGTTGTCGCGATTATCTTCCCAATTTTTCATATCTGGGACACTGATAAAGTGGTACAACTCTGTCGAAATACGCATGCTGGGATGAGCAAGCGTGCGTTTATTGAATTAGCACACAATAGTGGGGCTAAGATTACGGGGCCAAATGATGATGATCTTACTGGTGGACAGTGGACCGCTATAGCAAGCAGTCATTCACCTTTGGCTAAAAAGTTTTGTGAGATTAAAGGCACATCTAATACAGTTGCAACTGCAAACATGATTGAATACTAAACGCTACAGGTTAACTATGTTTAGCCTGTAGCGTTTTATTTTTTCTGTTGAGATTAACCGCCGGTGACGTAGTTAATCATAATACCGGCTGCGACTGCAGAACCGATTACACCGGCCACATTTGGTCCCATTGCATGCATCAATAAGAAGTTATGTGGGTCAGCTTCTAAACCAAGTTTGTTTGATACACGTGCCGCCATTGGTACCGCTGATACACCGGCAGAACCAATTAGTGGATTGATTGCATTAGTACTGACTTTATTAAGTACTTTAGCCATTAATACGCCAGAAGCGGTACCAATAGCAAAGGCAATCATACCCAACAGCAAGATCCCTAATGTGGTTAAGTCTAAAAACTTATCAGCACTTAATTTTGAGCCAACGGATAAACCTAGGAAAATAGTCACGGTATTGATCAATGAGTTTTGAGTGGTGTTGCTCAAGCGATCAACAACGGCACATTCTTTCATCAAGTTACCAAAACAGAACATACCTAATAAAGGTGCTGCATCAGGCAATAAAAACGCCACTAGTAATAACAACAGTAATGGAAAGATAACCTTTTCGCGTTGAGAAACATGACGCTGTTGCACCATTTTAATTTTACGTTCTGATTCAGTGGTTAAAGCACGCATAATTGGTGGCTGAATGAGTGGTACCAAAGCCATGTATGAATAAGATGCAACCGCAATAGCACCAAGTAAGTCAGGGGCTAGTTTGCTTGCGACATAAATTGATGTTGGTCCATCAGCTCCTCCGATAATACCGATTGCAGCAGCGTCAGCTAAACTAAAATCAAAGATCCCCAGAGTTGATAAAACAACTGCCCCCATTAAGGTTGCAAAGATCCCAAATTGGGCCGCAGCACCTAAAAATAAGGTTCTTGGATTGGCGAGTAGTGGACCAAAGTCAGTCATCGCACCTACACCCATAAAGATGATCAGTGGAAAGGCACCGCTTTCAATACCGACTTCGTAGAATAAATGCAAAATACCGCCGGTTTCGGCTAAGCCTGCACCAGGAATATTCGATAACACGCCACCAAAGCCGATAGGTACTAATAATAGGGGTTCAAAGTTTTTCTTGATGGCGAGATAAAGCAATAGCATACCAATGGCAATCATGACGCCTTGGCCAGGCGTCATCTGATATAAACCAGTGTTTTCCCATAAATGTAATAAATTATCCATTGTTAACCCTTATGCAATAGAAACAAGTAGATCACCGACTTTGATTTCATCGCCGGGTTTAATAGCTACAAAGGTTACGATACCGGTTCTATCGGCGACGACCTGTGTTTCCATTTTCATTGCTTCAAGAATAACAATTACGTCACCTTCTTGAACCGTTTGTCCCATAGCAACTTCAACTTTCCAAATAGTGCCAGCCAATGGTGCATTTATTGGCGAACCATCTGATGGGAGTGTGATTTTAGGTGCGGCTTTAGTTTCAATATTGCTAATATCACCACCTTCATTGACTTGAACAACATAGCTCTGGCCATTGACAGCGATGGTATAAACTTCTTGATCTGATGATTTTGATGTTTTAGCCGTTGCAGCTTGTGCAGCTTCCAGAGTTGGAACCGGTTCAAATGCATCAGGATTATTACGATTGGCTAAGAATTTCAAACCAACTTGTGTAAACAGGGCATAGGTAAGGACATCATCGATTTCACGTTCACCTTGTTCAAGCTCAATGTTATCTTGATCTGCATGCTCACGTAGTTCGATGATGAGCTTCTCCATTTCTGGCTCAATCAAGTCAGCAGGACGGCAAGTGATCGGTTCAGCACCGTCTAGTACACGTTGTTGTAATTCTGAATCAAAAGGAGCAGGCGCAGCACCATACTCACCTTTGAGAATGCCCGCGGTTTCAGCTGTAATTGATTTATAACGTTCGCCAGATAAAACATTAAATACAGCTTGTGTTCCAACAATTTGTGATGTCGGTGTGACTAGAGGAATGTAACCTAAGTCAGCACGGACACGTGGAATTTCAGCCAATACATCATCAAAGCGGTCAAGCGCACCTTGTTCACGTAATTGACTTTCCATATTGGTTAGCATGCCACCTGGCACTTGTGCGACCAAGATACGTGAATCAACACCTCTTAAAGAACCTTCAAATTGGGCATACTTTTTACGAACGTCACGGAAGTAACAGGCTACTTCTTCGAGTAACTCAATATTCAGACCAGTATCACGATCTGTACCTTCAAAAATGGATACCACAGATTCAGTCGCTGAATGACCATAGGTCATCGACATAGAAGAAATAGCGGTATCAACATTATCAATCCCTGCCTCAACACATTTTAAAATAGTTGCGGTTGATAGACCTGTTGTTGCATGTGATTGCATATGGATTGGGATATCGATAGCTTGCTTAAGACTTGTAACTAATTCATACGCTGCATAAGGCTTAAGCAAACCAGCCATATCTTTAATACATAAAGAATGTGCACCCATATCTTCGATTTGTTTGGCTAAATCAAGCCACATATCAAGCGTATGTACAGGGCTAATCGTATAAGAAATAGTCCCTTGTGCATGGCGATCATTTTCTAATACAGCTTTGATTGCAGTTTCTAGGTTGCGAGGATCATTCATCGCATCAAATACACGGAAAACATCGACACCATTGATAGCCGCACGTTCAACAAACTTTTTAACTACATCATCAGCATAGTGACGGTAACCTAATAAATTTTGACCGCGTAATAACATTTGTTGTGGTGTATTAGGCATAGCCGCTTTTAAGCTACGAATACGGTGCCATGGATCTTCACCTAGATAACGAATACACGCATCAAAGGTAGCGCCACCCCAAGACTCTACTGACCAAAACCCAACTTGGTCGAGTTTGTCAGCGATGGGTAACATGTCATC
>JBFIJJ010000182.1:0-5291 GCA_041600795.1 Methylophagaceae bacterium
TCTGTAAGTTATGGTGCAGGATTTGGTCTTATCGAACAAAGTGTAAATGGTCTGGGCCGTGCATTTGCCGGTGGTGCAGCTGTTGCTGATGATGCTAGCACTATCTACTATAACCCTGCTGGTTTAACTAAGCTTCAACATTCCGAACTTGATATGGGGGTTAATTTTCTAGCACCCAAGATTGAATTCAAGGATAGCGGTTCTACATCAGCCTTTGGGGCACCGTTAACAGGGGGTGATGATGGTGATGTTGCTAATAATGCCTTTCTACCAAATCTGTATTACTCAACACCACTCAATGAAAGCGTATATGTAGGTATCGGGATCACAGCCCCTTTTGGTTTAGTTACTGATTACGATGACACATGGAAAGGTCGATATCACGCCGTCAAATCAGATTTACGTACTATCAATATTAACCCTACTATTGCCTTTAAAGCCACGGATAAGTTATCGCTAGGCTTTGGTGTTAATTTACAAAAGATCGATCTTGAATTAACTCAAATGGCTGATATAGGTGCATTAATTGCCCCTCCTGCTACATCTCAAAATTTTGATGGTAAAGTAAACATTAAAGCAGATGATCTAAGTTGGGGATATAACTTGGGTGTATTGCTACAAGCTACTGAAGCTACTCGTCTAGGCCTAGCTTACCGTTCAAAAATTTCACACACATTGAAAGGGTATGGGACATTAAACTCAACAATCTCCCCCCTTAATGGCAATATAACCGGTAAAGTTACATTACCTGAATCACTTTCTTTAGCAGTACACCATCAAATTGATTCTAAATGGGCCGTTATGGGTGAAGCCGCGTGGACACGCTGGAGTCGATTCACAGACTTAACTATTATCTCCGACGGCACCTTACCAAGCAGCTCTAAAACTGAAAACTGGAATGACTCAATGCGATACAGTCTTGGAGTATCCTACCAATATAGTGATCAATGGACACTGCGTAGTGGTATTGCATTTGATGAATCACCTATTCCAGATCAATATCGTACAGCACGTCTACCAGGTGAAGATCGTACATGGCTATCACTGGGCGCCAGCTATAAATACTCCGAGAAAATGACGCTAGATGCAGGTTATATGCATGTGTTTGTTCGCACTGCCGATATAAATGAAAATGATGGCAGTAACTATGTCTTAAATGGTAAATATGACGTCGGCTCTAATATATTTGGCCTACAAATGCGTTGGTTATTTTTATAAAACAATGCTCTAAATTATGAATACATCAACTAAAGACGTCATAGAGATTGATGAAGCAAAGACCTTATATGGTTTATTCCGAGAACGTTTAAAACGTCATCCTGAACATATTGCCTATCGCTATTATTGTTCAAATAATAACGACTGGATTGATGTTACATGGCAACAGATTGCAGATGATGTGTCACGCTGGCAAACAGCTATTGCCAAGGAAAAACTCGAACCTGGCGATCGTGTTGCTTTAAATTTGCGTAACTGTAAAGAGTGGGTCATTTATGACCAAGCGGTGATGGGGCTTGGCCTGATCTTAGTACCACTTTATCCAGACGATCGACCTGATAATGTTGCCTATATCTTAAAAGATGCGGATGTTAAGTTACTTTACTTACAAAACACATCGCAGTGGAAACGAATCAAACCATCGTTAACAGAAGAACATAATCTAAAAAGGATTGTAATAGACCAATCAGACACTCTGGCACTTGAAGCGCCAGCCGTTTACGTTAGTGATTGGTTACCTTCTGAGTCGACGTCTCTGATAGATTGGCATACAGATCCAGATCAGCTCGCTTCTATTATTTATACCTCAGGCACGACTGGCAAACCAAAAGGTGTGATGTTAAGCCATCATAATATGCTTTCAGTTGCTGCCAATGCACTTCAATATTTTGATGTTTACCTTAATGAGGTGTTTTTATCTTTTCTGCCGCTATCTCATACCTTAGAGCGAACAGCTGGCTATTATTTAGCCATAATGGCAGGAGCAACAGTTGCATACGCTCGAAGCATTCCTCAACTAACCGAAGATATGCAGATTATCAAACCATCTGTTATGTTTACTGTACCTCGCGTATTTGAACGCATATATGGTCAACTCAACAAAAATATCAATCAAAAATCAATACTCACTAAATTACTTTTTCGTCTTAGTACTCATGTTGGTTGGTTACGTTTTCTTAATAAGCAAAATCGTCTTGGTTGGCGACCTAGCCTGCTGTTATGGCCCTTAGTCGATAAAGTAATTGCATCTAAAATCCGTCAGATATTCGGTGGTAATATACGATTATTAGTGAGCGGAGGTGCAGCATTACCCCTATCAGTCTCTAAAGTTTTTATTGCTTCTGATATTGCTGTATTGCAAGGTTATGGGTTAACTGAAACCAGTCCAGTTATTAGTGTTAATGAACCTTACAATAACTATCCTGATAGTGTCGGTAGAGCCATTCCTAATGTTGAAGTCATGATTGGCGATAATAATGAATTGCTATGTAGAGGTCCGGGTAATATGCTGGGCTATTGGAATAATCATAAAGCAACAGCACAAGTCATCAATTCAAAAGGCTGGCTGCATACCGGCGATCAAGCACGAATTAGTGAGACTGGACACATCTATATCACTGGTCGTATTAAAGATATTATTGTTATGAGCAATGGCGAGAAAATTCCTCCCAATGATATCGAAACAGCAATTTTGCAGGATGATATTTTTGAGCAAGCACTCGTTATCGGTGAAGGACGTCCCTATCTATCTGCCTTATTGGTTTTGAATTCGGATCACTGGTTTAGTTTAGCTAAAGCACACAAGCTTGATAGTCTTGATCCTAGTTCACTTAATGATAAACCACTACATTCAGACATTATTCATCGTTTAAGAAACTTGTTGCACGATTTCCCTTCCTACGCAAGAATTCGCCGGGTTACATTAACTCTCGAACCATGGACAGCAGATAATAATTTAATGACAGCAACAATGAAAATCAAACGTCCACAAGTAATTGCGTATCACCAAGCTGATATCGAGAAAATGTATCTGTAATTATGAGAATAACTGTGTTTTTTAATTAGTTAAGATTTTAAACTAATCATTCAATGTTGCTTTCATCACAGCTTCAACTGTGTGAAAAGAACCAAAAATAAGCACTCGATCGCCATTTTCAGCATGTTGCATCGCTAAATGATAGGCATCAACAACCTCAGTGCTATTCACTCGCTTAGCCGGTTCAATAAGATGACTAATTTTGTCTGCCATCTCATCGGCTGTCATGCCTCTCGAACCGGACAGACCCGCTAAATACCATGTATCGATTGATGAGCTTAATACGTCCACAACCGCAGTGACATCTTTATCTTTTAGCATCGCTAATACGGCGTAAGTTTTGCCATCGCAAGGTTTTTCGGCTAGAAGTTTGGCAAGATTTTCTGCCCCTTGTTGATTGTGGGTAACATCAAAGATCTGTTCAACCGGACCTGAAATTTGTTGAAAACGACCTGCAAGTTTCACATTACTTAAACCCGCGCTAACTGCTTCTTTAGGAATATCCTTTCCTTGCTGGATTAACAACTCAATAACCTTAAGTACGGCGGCGGCATTATTAAATTGATAACTACCTGCCAATGCTGGAAAGGGTAAATTCTGCCAACAAAGATCAGCACTTTCCCAGTCCCAATCAGTTTGATGTACCGTCATTTGGTAATCTTTTTTGGCTTTATATAGTGTTGCTGAAAGCGATTGTGCGTACTCTAATATCGTTTCTGGTGGTTCACTCTCTGAACACACTACAGGTCTATTTGCACGAATAATGCCCGCTTTTTCTCTTCCTATCTGCTCACGTGTGGTGCCAAGCCAGTTGATATGATCTAGCCCAATAGGCGTGATCAATGCTATATCAGTATCAAACAGATTAACAGCATCTAATCTGCCCCCCATACCGACTTCGAGGATTGCAATATCAATCTTTTGTTCAATGAAAATATCAATCGCCGCTAAGGTTGCAAACTCAAAATATGTTAAAGATACATCTTGTCGTGCGTTATCAATACGCTCAAATGCATCACAGATTGTACTATCGTCGCAAGGGATGCTGTTGATACAAATGCGTTCGTTATAACGCAATAGATGAGGTGATGTGTAAGTACCGGTTCGATAACCTGCCGCACGTAGGATTGACTCTAACATCGCTACTGATGAACCTTTGCCATTGGTTCCTGCTACGGTAACAACTGTAAAAGGTAATACCGTTTTTGCTTTTCTAAGTTGATTCCAGACCTGACCGATTCGACTTAAGCCTGGATCAACTTCAGTAAAGTGTAAATTTTCCTGCCACGTTAACCATTCTGGCAGAGTCTCAAATCGCATACAGTTTTAGGAATTTAAGCAGCTGAGCGCTTTTGTAGCATGCCGAGAAGACTTGCTAAGCGATCACGCATTTGCCTACGATCAATAATCATATCAATCGCACCATGCTCTAATAAAAACTCACTACGTTGAAAGCCTTCAGGCAAGGTTTCACGTACTGTTTGTTCAATAACACGAGGGCCGGCAAAACCGATCAATGCATTTGGTTCTGCAGCATTAATATCACCTAACATGGCTAAACTAGCAGAAACACCACCCATTGTTGGATCGGTCATGACTGACACAAAAGGAATTTTTTTCTTACCAAGTTGCGTCAATATTGCACTGGTTTTAGCCATCTGCATCAAAGAAAATAAGCCTTCCTGCATACGAGCACCACCACTAGCAGAAAAACAAATTAGCGGAATATTCTTTTCTAGAGATACTTTGGCAGCACGAACAAACTTCTCGCCTACAACAGCTCCCATAGAGCCGCCCATAAAACTGAAGTCAAATGATACGGCAACCACAGGTAATTGATTGATAGTACCTTGCATTGCTAATAACGCATCATTTTCACCCGTTGCTTTCTGTGCTTGAGTAATACGATCTTTGTATCGCTTACTATCTTTAAACTTAAGCATATCAACAGGACGAACATCTGCTGCGATCTCTACCCGATCTTCAGCATCAAGAAAAGACTCCAAACGTGTTCTAGCATTAATACGTTGATGATGATCGCACTTTGGACAAACGTGCAGATTACGTTCTAACTCTGCACGATACAGGACATTGTCACATGCTGGACATTTACACCAAACACCTTCAGGAACAGATCGGCTTCGAACTGTTGTACGAATTTTTGAAGGAATTAATTTTTCGAACCAACTCATAATGTGTCACCTAATTGCATATCGTATTGCACTATTATTTTGCCATATCACGCGCATTTATCGCA
>JBFIJJ010000183.1:0-5224 GCA_041600795.1 Methylophagaceae bacterium
GATGTTTTCACGTAATGAATCAATTGGCGGATTAGTTACTTGCGCAAATTGTTGACGGAAATAGTCAAACAATGAACGTTCTTGTTGTGACATGACAGGAAATGGCGTGTCGTCACCCATAGAACCAACAGCTTCCATTCCTGACTCACCAAGCACCCGCAACACTTGATCGCGCTCTTCAAAACTAACTTGGAATAGTTTTTCGTAAGCAGCTAGCTCTTCACCTTCAAGGGTTGGCTTGGTTTCATCATCTTCGCGGTCATTCAGACGTTGTAGATTATTTTCCATCCATTCACGATACGGTTGCGCAGATTTCAATTGATCGTTAATGTCATCCGGTAATAACAATTGGCCATTTGTTGTATCAACTGCCAACATTTGGCCTGGTTTTAAACGACCTTTTGCAACAACATCTTCAGGTTTATATGGATGAACACCCACTTCAGACGCAATCGTAATATGACGATCTTTAGTAATGATGTAACGGGCAGGACGCAAACCATTTCGATCTAAGGTACATGCCGCATAACGTCCATCGGTTAACACTACGCCCGCAGGACCATCCCATGGCTCCATGTGCATTGAGTTATAGTCGTAAAACGCTTTTAAATCGGCATCCATAGTTGGATCATTTTGCCAAGCCGCTGGAACGAGCAAACGCATTGCACGGAACATGCTAACACCACCAGCCATCAACGCTTCTAGCATGTTATCCATACTAGACGAATCTGAACCAGTTACATTAACAAGTGGACGAATATCATCCATGTTTTCGATCAGTGTTGTAGCAAATTTAGCACCGCGAGCTAATGCCCAATTACGGTTACCTTGTACAGTATTGATTTCACCATTGTGCGCCAAATAGCGGAAAGGCTGTGCCAACTTCCATTGTGGCCATGTGTTTGTTGAAAAGCGCTGATGGAAAACACAGATCGCAGTTTCCATCCGAGGATCATTCAAATCTTTATAAAACACCGGCAGATATGAAGGCATAACCAAGCCTTTGTATGACACTACGTGTGATGACAAAGTTGGAATATAGAAGGCATCATCATCGGTCACGGCTTTTTCAGAAAGACGACGCGCCAAATATAAATGGCGTTCAAAAGCCGCTTCATCCATGCCTTTAGCAGGATTCACAAAGACCTGACGCATGATCGGCAATAATGCTAAAGCGGTTTCACCACATGCTGTTTCCGCATCAACTGGCACATCGCGCCAGCCTAATACTTCAAGACCTTGGGCCGTTAATTGTTGCGTTACAACATTTTGATTAGCAGTGGCTTTTTGTTCATCTTGCGACAAAAACACCATACCTACGGCGTAATTATCTGCCAATTCAAAACCCAACTCCTTTGCAACTGAGCGGAAAAAGCCATCCGGCTTCTTCATAAGCAAACCACAGCCATCACCGGTCTTACCATCTGCACCAATTGCGCCGCGATGGGTTAAGTTACCGAGAGATTCAATCGCAGTTTTAACAAGCCAATGGCTTGGCTTACCATCCATTTGAGCGATAAGACCAAAACCGCAGTTGTCTTTTTCAAATTCAGGCCGATAGAGGCCTTGTGTCAATTCAGTTGGCTGACTCACGTGGTGTACCTTCACATTACTGTTAGCGCCTGTCTCCTCGTAACCGGTTTACATTGAGAAGCTCTACCTCAAAATAGCGAGGCGGCAAAAATGGATCTAACATTATAGCGTCTGATCTACTTGCCTTCAATGCTGACGCACCTTATTTAACAATATTAAATCCCCCGCAAATTTCCCTAAATTCAATTAAATAGATAAAATGTCACGTTGTTTTCAAAAAATTCAATTGGATAACCTTATGGAAAAACCTCTAATTGGTGTTGTCATGGGCAGCAACAGTGACTGGCCAATCATGCAAAAAGCGGTTGAGCTGCTTGAGTACTTCGGTGTACCCCATGAAGCAAAGGTTGTTTCAGCACACCGTACGCCAGACTTATTAACTAGCTATGCGCTGACAGCAAAAGATAAAGGGTTAACCTGCATCATTGCAGGGGCAGGTGGCGCGGCACATTTACCTGGAATGCTCGCTGCAAGTACAACAATACCAGTTTTAGGGGTTCCTGTGCCATCTCGTTATTTACAAGGCCAAGATTCACTTTTATCCATCGTGCAAATGCCCAAAGGTATTCCTGTCGCAACGTTCGCTATTGGTGAAGCTGGCGCAGCCAATGCGGCATTATTTGCCATTGCCCAACTCGCTATAAATGATAAAGATTTGGCCGAGAAATTAGATGTTTTTAGGGCAGAACAGCACCAAGCCGTGTTGAATATGACCCTTCCTCCACAATAAAATTTGAAGATTACAGCACTATGATTTTACCAGGCGCTACTTTAGGTATGCTCGGCGGCGGACAATTAGGCCGCATGTTTACTACCGCAGCTCAAACTATGGGTTATAACGTTGTTGTTTTAGATCCTGATACCAACAGTCCTGCGGGTATCATTGCTGATCAGCATATTTGCGCGAAATACGATGATGAAGTGGCGCTGTCCCAACTAGCCAGTTTGTGTGATGCGATCACTACCGAATTTGAAAACATTCCAGCATCAACATTAGCTTTTCTTGAAGCCAGAACGATTGTTCACCCTTCTTCAAAAGCATTAGCCTCAACTCAAAATAGAATTATAGAAAAAGAATTTATTGCATCACTTGGTATTGCGGTAGCGCCATTCGCGCCTATTCGTAATCATGCTGATATTGATGCCATTAAAGACGACTTTACATTTCCGGCCATCCTTAAATTAGCCAATTTTGGTTATGATGGGAAAGGCCAGGTAGTTTGCCAAACTATAGATGATGTTTATCGCGCATTTGACAGCTTAGGTGCGGCAGAATGTGTGCTTGAACAACGCATTAATCTTGATAAAGAAATCTCTACCGTTCTAGCACGTAGTCAAGATGGCTCTATCACTAACTTCCCCGTTGCCGAAAATGTCCATGTTAATGGCATTTTGCATAGCACAACTGTTCCAAGCTCTGTCTCTGACGTCTTAAGTTCTCGTGCTCTTGAAATGGCAGACACTATTGCTGCTGGCCTCAATTATGTCGGTACAATGGCCGTAGAATTTTTTATTTCCAAAGAAGGCGATGTGATTGCTAATGAAATCGCTCCTCGACCACATAATTCAGGGCACTATACCCTTGATGCCTGTTCAACGTCACAATTCGAACAACAAGTTAGAATGCTGTGCGGCCTACCATCTGGTAATTGCGAACTCACTTCACCCGTAGTAATGATCAACTTGTTAGGTGATGTTTGGGGTAACACATTGCCTCATTGGCAAAACCTTCTAAAACACCCTAACGTTAAACTTCATCTATACGGTAAAAAAGAGGCTCGTGTCGGACGAAAAATGGGACATTTTAATGTGCTCGCTGACAACACCAAAGATGCAACAGCATTGGCAGAAATAATTTTTAAACAATTACAGGCTGATTAACAATTAACTATCTGATATTGGGTGAGACACCATGAAGATATGGGTGGATGCCGATGCCTGTCCAGGTGTAATCAAAGATATTTTATTTCGGGCAGCGATACGAACCAAGATCACTATGACCTTGGTTGCCAATCATGTCATCAGGATCCCATCGTCAGAAAACATTCATTTTATGCAGGTCACACAAGGTTTTGACGTTGCTGACAATGAAATTGTTCAACGCATAAACAACGGTGATCTAGTGATTACTGCCGATATTCCATTAGCAGCTGAAGTCATAGAAAAAGGTGCTCTGGCATTGAATCCTCGTGGTGAGCTTTATACGGCGGACACCATTAAAGCCAAATTAACGATGAGAAACTTCATGGATACGCTTCGCTCTAGTGGTGTTCAAACAGGCGGCCCATCAGCAATAAGCCAAGCAGACAGACAAGCATTTGCCAACCAACTGGACAAGTTACTGACTCAATATGGAATAACTTGAACCGCTTCACATCATATCCTAATCTGATCAAATCAATTTGCGATAGACTGATCGCATTGAATTATTTTTAGGTAATGACATGAAAAAAACAAATTGGTTTATTTTGAAACTTGTTTTTTTAATAGCGCTTAGCGTAGCCGTTACTGGTTGTAATGAGCAAAATAAAGATACCACGAGCAAAGCCGAGAACCCGACTATTCCCGTGCTGAACAAAACGAATATTCGTGCGTTTTCATTAAACCTTCAGCAAGACTACGATCTGAGTCTGAACAGCTTAATTGAACAGTTTAACCTCGCCCAAGAAAACGGTGACAGTTATAGCTTTGTTAGCTATAGAAACCATAAATGGACGCCTGTTTATATGGAAAAAAAGGACTTCTACGCAGCGGTATTTAATCAGAACAAAGCCTATTTAGAAACGAGCTCTATTGCACCATTGTTCAACCTATTTGAGAGTTTAATCTATGTCGGCCTGAATTTAAAACACGGTTTATTGGACAACGATAAAACCGTAATAGAGCAAGCTCTTGCTGACGCAAAAAACGAGCAAACATTAGTCCATTCAATTGTGGCTTCAACCAAATAAACTAATCTTCCTCGCTTGTCACTTTCTCAGTGTGACCGCAACCTTTTTGTGGACATACTTTTTCTGTGCCACGGCTCTTAGTTGTTTTGATTGTTAATATTGGCCAATTACATTCTGGGCAGGGCTCATTAACTGGCTCATTCCACAAAGCATAATCACAACTAGGGTAATCTGAGCAAGAATAGAAGATTTTACCGCGGCGTGATTTACGCGTCAGTATTTCGCCTTTATTACACTGCGGACAGGTCACACCAGTATTTGTTGGCTGCTCTAATGATTCAATATGCTTACATTTTGGGTAACTACTGCAGCCAATAAATTTGCCATATTTACCGGTACGTATCCATAAATCTGATTCACATTTTGGACATTTACGATCTTGAACCACTTCAGGTTCATTTGTTGCTTCTTCACCATCAATATTACGAGTGTAATCACATTCTGGGTAGGCAGTACAACCAATAAAACGTCCACTACGACCTAGGCGACTAGATAGTTTTTTACCACATTTAGGACAATCCTCATCCAATAATTCTTGGGTGACATCACTACGTTGAACTTCTTTGTCTTTGGTTTCAACTTGCTGTTTAAATGGTCCCCAGAAACTATGAAGTAGAGGGATCCATTCTTCCTCACCGCGAGCAACAGCATCCAGTTCATCTTCTAATTGAGCGGTAAAA
>JBFIJJ010000184.1:0-5203 GCA_041600795.1 Methylophagaceae bacterium
ATGCTAACTTTCGAACGAAGTATATACATACTAAGGCGTTGCATTAGTCCTGCACACATTGAACTAGGCAAGATCAGGTAAAAACAATCCTGGCGTCGAATAACTAAGAAGATTGCAAGTAATCGACCTTTGGGATTACATAAGCCTGATAATTGACCTTGGTTAATTGCTAATGCCTTAATGTCATTTGTGACTAGATTTTGTAGAAAATCGACGGCATCATCGCCCGTTACTTGCAAAACACCCATGTGTTGTAGCGGGATGATGTGCGAGCTATTTTGTAATAAGGCGTTGTCAGCTAGTGAGGCTGGTTGTTGTGCTAGTAATTGTGTCCAAGTGAGTGTCATGGTCAGTAATTTATGAGTTAAAGTAGTGTTATTGTAGCGCAGTTAGTTGGGAAGCGAAGAATGGAATCGCAATTACAAACAAGGACAGTGTTTACGCTGCCTATTACAAGGTCAAACAGGCTTTGTATGTATTTACTTACAATTCATTTAATTGTGCTGGTTAGCGTATTAAGTGTATTAGATCATCTTGTAGCAATGATCGGCATAATCGCTTTAATCAGCTGTAGTTTCATCTATTATCTGCGACGCTATTATTTGCTAACACATGCAAAATCATGCTCCAGATTAAGTCGTGATAGCGATAATAATTGGCTTATTACGTATGGTTCAAACAAAACTTGTCAACCGTTGATGTTATTGAGTAGTTATGTCAGTCAATATTGTGTGATTTTGTATTTTAAAGGTGAGAGCTATTGGTCTAAATATTCCGCATTGATCATGTCCGATGCGGTTGATGGCGAATTATTTCGACAATTAAGAGTGTATTGTCGAGATCCTAAAACTTTCCAGAAATGATAGTGTCTTTTGCCGCTTGGCTAGTATCTGTTTCAGGGTAATCAAGGGTGTAGTGTAGACCACGGCTTTCTTTACGGAGTAGGGCAGAGCTGATAATTAACTCTGCAACATCAGCAAGATTTCGCAGCTCAAGTAAATCACTACTAATACGATGTTTGCTGTAATAGTCACTGATTTCTTGCTGCAATAAATTAAGTCGCTGTTGTGCTTTATGTAAGCGGTCATTGGTACGCACTATTCCTACATAGTCCCACATAAAACGGCGTAATTCATCCCAGTTGTGACTGACAGAGATAGCCTCTCTTGCAGGTTTAACCCGACTCGCATCCCAAGGTTGAATCGTCTGATTGAAATCGGCAAAAGGTAATTGTTGTTTAATATCAGTTGCTGCTGATTGTGCGAACACTAAACATTCTAGGATCGAATTACTTGCCATACGATTGGCACCGTGCAAACCAGTATGTGCGGTTTCGCCTATTGCATACAAACCGGCAAGATCTGTTTGGCCATTTAGATCGGTGATTAATCCACCACAGGTGTAATGCGCTGCCGGCACAACTGGAATCGGTTCTTTGGTAATGTCGATCCCAAAGTGTAAGCAGCGCTGATAAATGGTCGGAAAATGACTTTCAATAAACGCTTTAGATTTATGACTGATATCTAGATACACACAGTCATCACCAAGTCGTTTCATTTCGTGGTCAATCGCGCGCGCGACGATATCTCTTGGTGCTAATTCTGCTTGGGGATGAAACGCATCCATGAAGCGCGAACCATCAGCTAACAGTAATTTTGCGCCTTCACCTCGAAGTGATTCACTAATTAAAAATGATTTCGCTTTAGGATGATATAGGCAGGTTGGATGAAATTGAATGAATTCCATATTGGCAACACGACAGCCTGCACGCCAGCCCATGGCAATACCATCACCTGTTGATACATCTGGGTTACTGGTGTAGAGATAGGCTTTACCAGCACCACCAGTAGCCAACACAGTGACACCTGCAGTAAACGTAACGGGAGTATCATTTTTTATATCAAGTACATAACAGCCTAAACAATGATTGTCTTGTTGACCAAGCTGTTTGCGACTAGTGATCAAATCTATACCAATATGAAATGGAAATAAGTGAATATTTGGATGTGATTTAGCTTTACCAAGTAGTGTCGTTTCAACTTCTCGACCAGTCGCGTCAGCTGAATGAATGATACGACGGTGACTATGACCCCCTTCTTGGGTGAGGTGATATGTTTCGGAGGTTATGCCATCTTTAGTGAATGACACACCTTGATCAATAAGCCATTCGATACTGCTGCGAGCATGTTCAACGGTATAACGAACCGCATCTTCGTTACATAAACCCGCACCGGCAATTAAGGTATCGTCAATATGAGATTGAAGCGAATCAGCCTGATCGAGCACAACTGAAATTCCACCTTGAGCATAAAGTGATGCACTTTCTTCAAGTGGGCCTTTTGAAATCACGGCCACCTGGGCATGTTCGGCCAATTGCAAAGCAAGGGTTAAACCTGCTGCGCCACTGCCAATAATAAGTACATCAAACTGGTTTGCTTGCGTCATAGTGTTCGGATAAGAGTAGAATCAATGTACAATTATTTTGCACTGTTTATGGAACAAAGTTAATTCATTATGGTCAATCAGACTACAAATAAATATTATCTCCGGCAAGTCGGAGTGTGCCGGATAGAAGGATGAGTGTGGATTTAGAGCTAGTTCAACGCGTTCAAGCGGGTGATAAAAAAGCATTTGATGTGCTGATAATGAAATACCAACAACGCATTATTCATGTTATCACTGGATTTGTACATGATCCCGTTGAGGCTTTAGACGTTGCACAGGAGGCATTTATCAAGGCCTATCGCGCTATTCCAAACTTTCGTGGTGATAGTGCTTTTTATACATGGCTCTATCGAATTGCGATCAATACCTCAAAAAACCACCTCACTTCTCGGGCGCGTAGACCACCAGCGATGGATGTAGATGCAATGGATGCAACTAATTTCTACGATGCGCCAGAATTAAAAGAGTTTGATACGCCGGAAAGTAGCCTACTGAGTGATGAGTTGGAAGCTGTTATTCATCAAGCAATAGATGATTTACCTGAAGATACGGCAACGGCAATTAAACTACGCGAATTTGAAGGTATGAGTTATGAGGAAATTGCACAGGTTATGGATTGTCCAATAGGGACAGTACGATCGAGGATCTTTCGTGCACGAGAAGCAATTGATCACAAAATTAAAGAGTTAACGGGTGAAGGGGAATAATAATGACAGTCAATTACAATGAACAGTTGTCTGCATTGGTCGATGGTGAATTACGGGGTGAGCAGTTAGAACACGTTCTGGATTTACTAAAAACAGATGTACAAGCGCAACAGCAACTACAACGCTATCAACATACAAGCGATGTTTTAAATGGCTTTACTGCAAAACTACACCCTACGAATTTATCAGCCCGATTAGCATTAGCATTGGAAGATGAGCCTAGTTATGCGGTGCGTTCTGAATCAAAAGCAAAAGTGCTACCTTTCCCATCACAACTCTGGAAACAAGTATCTGGACTAGCAATAGCAGCATCCGTCGGTGCATTAGCTGTCGTTGGTGTAATGTCGCAACCAGAAAATCAATTGGTTTCTGCTCCCGTACAAACAGCAGCCTATGAGGTGGTTAACGATGTTCACCCACAATTAGCAAGTGGCAACCGTTGGACCGTGAGCGAGCCTGAAGTAGAAGAACGTTTGAACACTTATTTGGTTGATCATAATGAGTATGCTGGGGCTTCAGGCGTTTTTTCTTATGCGCGTGTTGTCTCTTATGATGCGGGGCAATAGTTAATGCAAAAAGCGCGTCATATTATTTTTAGCCTTTGTTTGCTGATTATCCCTTTCAGTGTACATGCCGATGAAAATGCAATGCAGTTACTTCAAAGTATGGGGACTGCAGCTAAAAATTTAAATTATGATGGGGTGTTTGCTTATCAATCAGGTAATAAACTGCAATCGATTCGGATCATTCATCGAGCTGATGAGCGGGATGAAATAGAACGGGTATTGTCACTTAATGGTGCTGCACGTGAAGTAATTCGAACTAATGACTTGGTAACGTGTATTTATCCTGAAGGTAAACGTATTCACGTCAATCGTAGACCATTGGGCAGAGGATTCCCGAGTGATTTATTGAGCAGACTCAGTTCGGCAACTGATTATTACAAAGTGACGTTAGGTGTTGAAAGTCGGGTCGCAGATAGATTGGCACAAGAGTTAAGCATTACGCCGATTGATAATTATCGTTATGGCTATCGTCTATGGGTTGATAAAGCGAGTCACTTGCTGCTCAAGTCCGAGCTGTTAAGAGATAATAAAGACGTGTTGGAGACCTTTGCCTTCTCGTCTGTAACTATTAACGCCGACATCACCGATGAGATGTTACGCCCCCAGATTACCGGTCATGAGATGACTTGGAACCGGAGTGATTCACAATCACCAAATCAAAATACAGCGATTAGAGGTCTATCAGTTTGGAAACTTGATTGGTTGCCGGAAGGATTTGTATTAGTGGCACAACAAAGTCGTTTAAAAGCAAATACAGGTAATGCAGTTGAGCAACGAGTTTACAGTGATGGTCTAAGCTCAGTTTCTGTCTTTATTGAACAGATTCATGCAGCGCATAACCACCTTAAAGGTGGATCGAATATGGGCGCAATCAACGCCTTTGGCACTATATTGCATTCTCATTTTGTAACTGTAGTGGGTGAAGTACCAGCCCATACAGTTGAGAAAATTGGTCATGGCATTCGCCATGGTAACGAAGGTCAACAATGATTGAACAACATGCAACAGTAATCGCGCAGGATGATAAAACTGTTTGGCTACAAGCCGAGCGTCAATCAACTTGTAGTAAATGCCAGGTTAGACAAGGTTGTGGTACCGCTATGCTAGCCAATCATGTCGGCAAGCGATTTTCACGGATAGCCGTTCCTAAAACTCATGATGTTGTTATTGGTGAGGATGTGCAACTCGCTATTCCAGAAGAAGCATTACTACAAGGCACGTTTATGATGTACATCGTTCCGTTGTTGTTGATGTTTGTGGGTGCAGGCATTGCTCACAGTTTAACTTCCAATGAACTCTTGGAAATTATTTTTGGGTTTGCAGGTCTATTTGCTGGGTTTTATTGGGTAAAAACTCGTCTAAGTATTAAAACAGATCGATTTCAAGCCAGAATTATTGAGGAAAATAAATGAAACAAAGAAAAGTTTGGACAGAATTAAGCGTTTTCTTAGCTTGGTTGCTACTAAGCTTAAATGTATATGCAGC
>JBFIJJ010000185.1:0-5108 GCA_041600795.1 Methylophagaceae bacterium
CAAGTTTAGTGTGTTGAACATCACCAACTTCATAGCCACTCTCATCACCAAGTAAAAGAACAGAGCAGATTGATGCAAAACCAAATCCAGCTGCAATGGCAAAAGATCGGCGAGCAAAACCAATGTCACGACCTTTTAAAAGATAATAGGCACTGATACTGAGTACAAACATAGCACCAGTAACGTAGCCAGCCGCAACGGTGTGGATAAATTTAACTTGCGCAACCGGGTTTAGAATGACTTCAGCAAAGTTAGTCATTTCCATACGCATGGTTTCATAATTAAATTCTGCTCCCACTGGATTTTGCATCCATGCATTGGCAATCAAAATCCATAACGCTGACATATTTGAGCCAATAGCAACTAAGAACGTAGCTAATAGATGTTGTTGTTTACTTAATCTGTCCCAACCCAAGAAAAACATACCAACAAAAGTTGATTCGAGCATGAAGGCCATTAAACCCTCAATAGCCAGTGGTGCACCAAAAATATCACCGACATAGTGCGAGTAATAAGCCCAATTGGTTCCAAACTGGAATTCCATGGTCAGGCCAGTGGTAACACCTAATGCGAAATTGATTCCGAATAATTTACCCCAGAATTTGGTCATGTCTTTATAGACTTGTTTGCCGGTCATGACGTAGACCGATTCCATAATCACCAATATCCAAGACAGACCTAAGGTTAGGGGGACAAATAGAAAATGGTATAAGGCTGTAATAGCAAACTGTAATCGGGATATATCGACTAACGATTCCGAAATCAAAGTGGTTCTCCTTGCTCTGCGACTTGACCGAATACTTTGTCGGCCACTGTCTTAGGACTTTCTATGGGGGTTGGATCATCAAAAAAACTATGCCAAATCACAAACAATAAAATGACTTTTATCACTAGGATAATAATAATTTCTCTTAGTAATAGTTTGTCGTGGGACGATTTATTCATAATTCAGCTTTATTGGTCTGCAACAGTAATTAAACGTTTTGTTTGAGTGCCAATACAGACGGATATCAGCTTAATGTTTAATATCGCGACAATTATAGTCGGCTAACCTTTACTAAACTACTTTAATTAAATGCTTGCCCTGATGATTTGCCTAAACGTTTAAGCAACATAGCAAGTGGACAAAAACCAGTGAATGCACTTTGTAATAGATTTGCCCCTACAAACGCCGTTAACCATAACCAATTAGCGTTATGGTAATGCGAGAGTAATAAACTGATTAAGATGACACAGCCAGCAAAAGCCATAACGATACGATCAATATTCATAACTTAGCTCCTAAATTAGTGTTTGCTAATATTTCGATGTTACTCTGGATCATTTTCCTGTCAACTTTCTGTTGATATATTCTTGTGCAATTGCCTTTCATCCTGATACTCTTCATTCACAGAAAAATCTGTAGGGAACAGGTTTTCGTGAAACTGTGTAAACGGTACGTATTATGGATGATACGAGCAATAACAACGTAAAGTGTAGCGATGACGAATGAATACAATGCCTCAGCGATTGAGGTTTTAACAGGTTTAGAACCGGTTCAAAAGAGACCGGGTATGTATACCGATACCGCTCGTCCTAATCATCTGGCCCAAGAGGTTATAGATAATAGTATTGATGAGGCGGTTGCTGGTCATGCCCGTCAGGTTCAGGTTATTTTGCACCCAGATAACTCGCTGGAAGTTATTGATGATGGTCGTGGCATGCCGGTTGATATTCATCCAGAAGAAGGTGTGCCGGGTGTTGAAGTAATTCTTACTCGTCTACATGCTGGTGGTAAGTTTTCAAATAAAAACTATCAATTTTCAGGTGGCTTGCATGGTGTTGGGGTCTCTGTTGTTAACGCCTTGTCTTCGCGCTTAGATGTCAAAATTCGGCGCAATGCTACCGAATATGCCATTAGCTTTGCCCACGGTTTAAAAACAAGTGATTTAACGGAAATAGGTACAGTCGGTAAACGCAATACGGGTACCACAGTGCGTTTCTGGCCAGAAGAATCCTATTTTGATGCGCCTAAATTCCAAGTCTCTCGTTTACGCCATGTCTTGCGAGCTAAAGCAGTATTGTGTCCTGGCTTAGTTGTTACTTTTACAGATTTATCGGGCAAAGAAAAAACTGAAGATCGTTGGTGTTATGACGATGGCTTAAATAGCTATCTTTCAACAATGATGACCGATCAACCTTGTGTGCCTGCACGACCATTTGTTGGACATATTGAAGGTGACAATGAAGAAGTTGATTGGGCCTTGATGTGGCAATTAGAGTCAGGTGAAGAACTTGCAGAAAGTTACGTTAATTTAATTCCTACAGCTCAAGGTGGTACTCACGTTAATGGGCTCAGATCTGGCTTATTAGATGCACTGCGTGAGTTTTGTGAATTTAGAAGTTTATTGCCACGTGGTGTTAAATTATCGCCAGAAGATATTTGGAGTCGTTGCTGTTACGTATTGTCGGTCAAACTACAAGACCCACAATTTTCGGGTCAAACTAAAGAACGCCTTTCATCACGCCAATGTGCTGGGTTTGTTTCAGGTGCCGTTAAAGATGCATTTAGTCTTTGGTTAAATCACCATGTTGAAGATGGTGAAAAAATAGCAGATCTTGCTATCAGCAATGCCCAATCTCGATTAAAACAAGCAAAAAAAGTTATACGCAAACGGGTGCAATCTGGCCCAGCCTTGCCCGGTAAATTATCTGATTGTTCATCTCAAGATGTGACTCGAACAGAATTATTTTTAGTGGAAGGTGACTCTGCTGGTGGTAGTGCCAAACAAGGACGTGACCGTGAGTTCCAAGCCATCATGCCGTTACGCGGTAAGATTTTAAATACATGGGAAGTGGAATCAGGCCAAGTCTTGGCGTCACAGGAAGTACATGATATTGCCGTAGCCGTAGGTGTAGACCCTGGATCGGATGATTTATCCGGTTTACGTTATGGCAAAATTTGTATCCTTGCTGATGCTGATTCAGATGGTGCCCACATTGCAACCTTATTATGTGCTTTATTTGTTCGTCATTTCAGACCGTTAGTTGAAGCCGGACATATCTGTGTGGCGATGCCGCCTTTATATCGAATTGATGTCGGTAAACATGTGTTTTATGCCTTGGATAATGATGAACAAAAAATTATTCTTGATCGGATTGAGAAAGACAAAATAAAAGGCAAAGTCGGGATTCAACGCTTTAAAGGTTTGGGTGAAATGAACCCATTACAACTGCGTGAGACCACAATGGCTCCTGACACTAGGCGCTTGATCAGATTAACTATCCATGCTGAAGATGACACCATGATGATGATGGATAAACTACTTGCCAAAAAGCGTGCTGCTGATCGCAAAATTTGGTTGGAAGAACAAGGCGATTTGGCAACAATATGATGACATTAGCACTGCACCATCACTGTATTAAGAGACATTTACAATGACTACCGTAATGGATGATTTAGAGCGATTACCTGTACGAGACTTCACCGAAAAGGCTTACCTTGATTATTCAATGTATGTCATTTTGGATAGGGCATTACCACATGTTGGTGATGGCTTAAAACCAGTACAACGGCGTATCGTTTATGCGATGTCAGAATTGGGCTTGAGTGCTTTATCTAAACATAAAAAATCAGCACGTACTGTCGGTGATGTATTAGGTAAATATCACCCTCATGGTGATTCGGCCTGTTATGAAGCAATGGTGTTGATGGCACAACCATTCTCATATCGCTATCCATTGATTGATGGTCAAGGCAACTGGGGATCGATGGATGATCCTAAGTCTTTTGCTGCTATGCGTTATACCGAATCACGTTTAGCGCCCTATGCACAAAGTTTATTAGGTGAGTTAGGTCAGGGCACAGTGGAATGGCAGCCCAACTTTGATGGTTCTATGAATGAACCGACATTACTGCCGGCCCGATTGCCAAATGTGTTGCTTAATGGCGGAACCGGAATCGCGGTTGGGATGGCAACCGATATCCCACCACACAATTTGCGAGAAGTGGTCAACGCCTGTCTGCGTTTACTTAAATCACCAAAAACCACATTAGATGAGTTATTAGAAGATATTCAAGGACCCGATTTTCCAACGGGTGGTGAAATTGTCTCGACCCGTGAAGAATTATTAAAGCTGTATCAAACCGGTCATGGTTCGGTCAGACAGCGTGCATGTTACGTCAAAGAAGAAGGTGAAATTATTATCAATGCACTGCCGTTCCAAACGTCAGGTGCAAAATTGATCGAGCAAATTGCAGGACAAATGCACAATAAGAAACTGCCAATGGTAGCCGATTTGCGTGATGAATCAGATCATGAACATCCAGTTAGACTTGTTATTGTTCCACGTTCAAATCGTGTTGATATTGATGGTTTAATGTCTCACCTGTTTGCGACCACTGATCTTGAGCGTAGCTATCGTGTCAACATGAACATGATTGGTTTAGATGGTCGACCACAGGTCAAAAATCTACGTGATTTATTATTGGAATGGTTAGTTTTTCGTACTGAAACAGTGCGTCGCCGTTTGCAATATCGCTTGGATAAAATCATTGATCGCATGCATGTGTTGGAAGGCTTATTAGTTGCCTATCTCAATATTGATGAAGTCATCGCGATCATTAGAACAGAAGATGAGCCTAAACCGGTGTTGATGGAACGGTTTGGCATTAGTGACCGTCAAGCAGAAGCCATATTAGAATTAAAATTACGTCATTTAGCCAAACTTGAAGAGATGAAAATCCGTTCTGAAATGGATGACTTGGCTAAAGAAAGAAAATCGATTGAATTATTACTCAGTTCTGACACTCGCCTTAAAACCTTAGTTCGCAAAGAATTAGAGGCTGATGCAGACAAGTTTGGTGATGACCGTCGTTCTGCAATTGTATCTCGTCAAGCTGCCAAAGCGTTGAGTGAAACTGAGTTATTACCAACTGAACCTTTAACAATCGTATTATCAGAAAGTGGCTGGGTGCGTGCTGCTAAAGGTCATGATGTTGATCCGGCATCATTAAATTTCCGAACTGGTGATCGTTATGCGACATCGGTAAAAGCGCGAAGTAATCAACAGATCGTGTTTTTAGATACAACGGGTCGAAGTTATTCACTGCCAGCACATACCTTGCC
>JBFIJJ010000186.1:0-5092 GCA_041600795.1 Methylophagaceae bacterium
AACATATCAATTCGATCCATCAATGGACCTGATACTTTGGCACGATAGCGACGTATTTGGTCTTCCGTACAATGGCAGCGTCTATCGCCTAAATAGCCACAGGGGCAGGGATTCATAGCTGCTACTAATTGGAATCGAGCTGGAAATTCGGCTTGATGAGCTGCTCGCGAAATAGTGATTTTGCCAGATTCTATTGGTTCGCGCAGTACTTCTAATACTTTTCTATCAAATTCAGGCAGCTCATCTAAAAACAAAATTCCATTATGTGCCAATGATATTTCACCGGGACGAGGTGGGCTCCCACCTCCCACCATAGCAACCGCTGACGCAGTATGATGCGGTGAACGAAAAGGTCGTTGTCGCCACTTTGAATGTTCAAAGCCCATGCGTGAAATAGAAAGCACAGTTGCGCTATCAACGGCTTCGTCTTCGGTCATTTCCGGCATAATGCCCGGCAAACGACTTGCCAGCATGGTTTTACCTGTACCGGGTGGTCCAGATAACAACAGAGAATGGCTACCAGCCGCTGCAACTTCTAGTGCTCGACGCGCATTAGCTTGTCCTTTCACATCTGCTAAGTCGGGATATTCACTACGTTTATAGCTGGTAGCGGTTTCATTAAAGGCAAGATCATCTTGGCCTGATAAATAGGCACAGACATGTAACAAATGATTGGCAGTTCTACTTTTAGCATCGGCTAACAATAACGCTTCATCACGATTTGCTTCAGGTAATACCAATTCTCGGCCTGATTTTGCAACTGACATTAGCGTTGGTAACACACCTCGAACAGACCGCAACTCTCCAGCAAGCCCCAATTCACCAATAAATTCTTTATCTTGTAATGATGTCAATGGAATTTGATTAGAAGCAGCTAAAATTCCCAAGGCAATTGGTAAATCAAAGCGTCCCCCTTCTTTAGGTAAATCTGCTGGCGCTAAATTAATTGTGATGCGTTGTTGTGGAAAGTTAAATTGAGAATTGATCAATGCAGAACGTACACGATCTTTGCTTTCTCGAACCGCCATCTCAGCAAGACCAACAATGGATAAACTTGGTAAGCCATTAGAGATATGGACTTCTATTGTTACTATAGGTGCATCAATGCCTGTCAGAGCACGACTATAAACGGTTGCTATTGTCATCATCACCATCCTTGGTCGAAGAATATAGTTTAAGTTTCATTCTTCCAGATTAGTAGAAATTAATCCATTTGTTTTAACCACTGCACACCGCCTAATCGTTTCTGCTGTTGTAGATTCCACACTGCTCGATCTCGAATATGTTGTGCTGGTCGTGCAGGATCATACCGAAGAGGACTTGGTAAGGTTGAAGCAAGCAAGGCTGATTGCATTGAAGTAAGTTGTCGTGCAGTTTTGCCAAAATGATAATGACTAGCGGCCTCTAAACCAAATACGCCCTCGCCCCATTCAGCAATATTCAAATACACTTCTAGAATTCGATGTTTAGGCCATGTTAATTCAATTAATAAGGTAAACCATGCCTCAATGCCTTTTCGAACCCAACTCCGGCCTGTCCATAAATACATATTACGAGCCACTTGTTGGCTGATGGTACTGGCACCACGAAGATGCTTGCCATTACCAGATGATTCTAAAGATTGAATAATTGCATCTACGTCAAAACCTTGATGTAACGGAAAGCGTTGATCTTCTGAGGTCACTACCGCAAGTGCTGCTTGTTTGGGAATCACATCCCAACTCAGCCAAGTTTGTTTCAGTTTAAACTGTTGATTGTCTGACGCTAGCCATCTATCCATCATTACCATGGTGACAGGTGGATTGAGCCATCTAAAAGGCACAACGATGATGAAGCTGAACACAATAAGTGCAAGCAACAACAATAAGATGTAACGGATCAGTAGTTTTTGGATTTTTTTCACGGGGTGATCGTACCAGAATCAACGCTAGCACGAGAGTGAAAACTAGTGGGAAACAGACTTTATTAAGTTCTGTCTTGATTAATACAGCTTTGATCAGAGCAATATCAGTATTATTGGCTAATATTGCGCTAAATCATGTCATTAGGGAATGTAACAACCGCAACAAGATATTTTTTTAACTAAAAGTGTTCTATCATCATCACCATGAAAATTCTTATTGCAGATGACCACGAACTCTATCGTGATGCACTCTCCATTCTAGTCAAACGGCTTGATAGTGACGTTGATATACACGTCGTAGCAAACTATACCGATTTGTTATCCCTTGCCACCGAAGACAGTCAATGGGATTTAATTTTGATTGATCTCAATATGCCTGGCTTAGGTTATTTTGAAGGTATTAGTCAGCTGACAAAACAACAACCTGACACACCTATTATTGTGATTACTTCTTCTGAAGATCCAAAAGATTCACAGCTTGCCATCAAGGCGGGAGCATTAGGCTATATATCAAAATCGATGAAAAGTGATGATATCTTAACCGCACTTAATTTAATGCTCTCAAGTGGTATTTCTATTCATCCCGCACATAGTGAAGCCAACAATATGTCTGATGTTGATTTGTCAGAGCTTACACTGCGTCAAAAAGATGTGCTTAATTTAATGTGTTTAGGTTCTTCTAATAAACGTATCGCATTGAACCTTAATTTGAGCGAACACACTGTCAAATTGCATGTTCGTGCCATTCTACAAGCTTTAAATGTTGAGAATCGAATGCAAGCGGTCATCATCGCTAAACCATTACTGTCTTCCAATACACCTGTCTCCGACTAATCCTTAGACTATGAAAAATGCCGTTTCGACAGATAAGCACAAGCTATGGTCACTATTCCTTATCTTTTTAAGATTAGGTTTAACCTCATTTGGTGGCCCTATTGCTCATCTTGGTTTTTTCCGTGATGAATTTGTAACTAAACGACAATGGTTAACGGATCGAAGTTATGCAGATCTTGTTGCCCTGTGCCATTTTTTACCCGGTCCAGCCAGTAGTCAGGTGGGTATTGCTGTTGGTTTCTCACAAGCACGATATAAAGGAGCATTGGCTGCTTGGGCTGGTTTTACACTACCTTCAGCCATCATCATGATCGTATGTGCCTTAAGCCTTACGTCATTTGGCAATGTTGTACCTGTTGATGTTATTCATGGTCTGAAAGTGGTCACTGTAGCCGTTGTTGCTCAGGCGGTTTGGGCAATGGCACGTAATCTTTGCTCTGACCGGCTACGTCTTAGTTTAATGGCTGTGATTAGCTGCGTTGTCATCATAATGCCTAGCGCTTTTACTCAAATTAGTGTCATCGTATTAGCCGCACTACTCGGTATCGTTATATTCAAAGCAGCTGAATTATCAACACCTGATCCCTTGCCAATCACTATCAGCCGATCGCGTGGTTTTGTATGGTTATCACTGTTTCTCGTTTTATTACTTGGCTTACCATTGCTGGCTCATATCTTTTCAAATCAGCTATTAACTGTTATTGATATTTTTTATCGTGCAGGTTCATTAGTATTTGGTGGCGGTCATGTCGTATTACCCTTGTTACAAGCTGAAGTTGTCCCAACAGATATGGTAGCTAATGATATTTTTCTTGCTGGTTATGGCTTGGCTCAAGCACTACCGGGACCATTATTTACCTTTTCTAGCTTTCTCGGTTCCTCAATGGAAACCTCGTATTCTCCAGTACTAGTTGGCATGATCTGTTTGGCAGCAATTTTCGCCCCATCATTTCTACTAGTAATTGGTGTTTTACCCTTCTGGGATAAACTTCGTACCAACAAGAAGATGCAGTCAGCAATGACAGGTATTAATGTGGCGGTTGTTGGTTTGCTATTAGCGGCTTTATATCAGCCGGTATGGACTTCAGCAATTCAGAGTCCACGTGATTTTGGCATTGCCTTGCTTGCATTAATTGCACTCATAGCATGGAAAATGCCACCGTGGTTAGTCGTTATAGCAACAGCTAGCTTTAGTTACGTACTCAATCTAATCATATGATGTGAGAAAATCATAACCACGTTTATAAACTCAGTGCCCACTATCGATTTTCGATAACAATAATGAGCACCCAGTTTCTTAATAAAACCTAATTATTGGTATGAACAACAATAATCAACAAGCTCGGTCACAACCAAATCAAATGATGAATCACCCGGTACATCAAACTGTTCGCCACCAGTAACGGTAATCCATTCGTCACTACCTGCAAGTTTATAACGTAATTGTCCTGCTAAAATTTCCATTAATTCTGGCTGTGCCGTGCCAAATGTGTATTCACCCGGCATCATGATACCTAAGGTTTTAGTGCTGCCATCAGCAAACGTGACTGTTCGGCTGGTGACATTACCATTGAAATAAACATTGGCTTCACGAGTAATAGTGACATTGTTAAATTCAGACATAATTTTCTCTTAATTGTTATTTTCTAATTCGCTGACACGTTGCTCTAAGGCTTCTAATTTTGAACGTGTGCGATGTAAAACCTGAGTTTGAACATCAAACTCTTCCCGTGTGACCAGATCAAGCTTGGCAAATGTTGCACTTAATGCGGCACGAATGTTTTTCTCGACATCTTCTTGCATAGCCGTGAAACTTGGTGGCATTGCACTCGCTATCGTTTGAACAACTTCTTCGATCTTCTTTGGATCTAACATTGTTTTTATCCTCACTATTTTTTGCAGGCTATTCTACCATTAGTCACACACGTTAATCGCTAGCCGAAGTATGATAAATTGTTAACTTTTCTGAAATGAAATTGTTTTATCAGGAGTAAAGCATGATCCAATCTGCTGTAACTGACTTGCTTGCACAACATAATATAAACTACGACATTATTGAAATCCCACTATCTGAAGACAAAAAACCGATTCGACAGTTAGAAGAATTATTGCAATCTCAAAACCGAGATCCAAATTCTGTTGTAAGAAGCGTGTTATTTAAAAAGAATTCGGGTGGCTTTGCCTTACTCGCAGTTGCTGGGGTTGGCAGAGCTGATTGGGCCTCATTACGTAAGCACCTTGGTGAACGCAAACTGCGTATGGCGGAATATGATGAAGTCGTTGAAGCAACAGGCTATGTTGTCGGTGCTGTTCCCCCTATTGCTTTACCCGACTCAATTCAAGTATTAGTTGATA
>JBFIJJ010000187.1:0-5073 GCA_041600795.1 Methylophagaceae bacterium
AAACAAAATGAAGCGTTCTGGAGTAATGGTGGAACGGTGGATGTGGTTGCTGATGTCCAACCAGAATTAAGTGCCGAAAGAAATGATCAATTACTGTTTTCACTTGATGGCAAACCGGTAGGAAAGGCTCAATCGGATTTAACGATAACGCTTGAGAATGTAGAGCGTGGTAGTCATATTCTTGTTGTAACGGTTGTCGATAGTCAGGGTAAAACATTGCAGAGAAGTAAATCAGTGTTATTCCATCTACATAAACGTTCGATTGCACAATAATAATTCTGTCTAAATCAAGTTGCACTATTGTGGTGCAGTTATCTCCACTGTATAATCATCTTATGCAATAAAAGTACAATCCCCAAAAACAGATAAGGTTTTATCTGTTTGATATTAAAGTAAAATAAAATTTATTTTGTTCTTAATTTGTTTGTTGGAGCGGTTATTGCTGATGCAACGCATAGTGATATATTTGATGAACTGTTGAGAGATGACCACTCTAATTCCCTGCCAGAACATAATTGATAATTTAACTACTTCCGTCGTTATTTTAGATGATAACCTCAAAGTTAAATTCATCAATGCGTCTGCAGAAATATTATTTGATATTAGTCAGCGTCAAGCTGAATTAATACCTTTTCGAGTTCTTTTGCCTGGTGAACATGGCTTATTTGAAAGCTTAAGCCGAGTACAACAAACAGGCCAAGCTTTAATTGAACGTGAAGTTAAATTGTATATCCCATCTAATGGCGATGTATTAGTCGACTGTGCTATCAAGCTGCTAGAAGTAGGTGATAAGTCACCTTATATCTTATTAGAATTTTCTCAGCTTGATTTTAAAGACAGAATTAGCCGTGATGAGAGTTTGCACGCTCAGCAGCAAGTGGTTAGAGGCTTAGCTCATGAGATTAAAAACCCACTAGGTGGACTTCGTGGTGCTGCACAATTATTAGAACGTCAACTTGAATCAGTAGAGCTTAAAGAATATACCAGCATCATCATAAGTGAGGCGGATCGATTACAAAACCTGATGAGTAATATGTTGGGGCCTCATCAACAGTCTAAAGAAAGTTTGGTTAACATACATGAAGTGTTGCAGCGTGTTCGCCAACTTGTGTTTGCTGAGATTGACGAAAAATTGGTTTTTATAGGTGATTACGATCCTAGTATCCCAGAGTTTTATGCGGATTTTGATCAATTAGTTCAAGTCTTTTTAAATATTGTGCGTAATGCCGTACAAGCAATGAAAGGCATAGGTAATATTATTCTTAGGACGCGGATACAACGTCATGTCACCATTGAGAATCAACATCATAAATTAGTTTTAGGTGTTGAAATTGAAGACAATGGTCCCGGAATACCACCATCATTACAAGAAAGTATGTTTTATCCATTAGTCACGGGTAGAGCAGAAGGTACAGGATTAGGACTGTATCTATCACAAAATTTAATTCATCGAAATCATGGAGCGATCAGCTGTATTAGCAGACCTGGTCAGACAGTGTTTACAGTAGTTTTTCCTTTGGAGCGAGTCAGTGAAAAATAAAGCGAATGTGTGGGTCGTCGATGACGATCGTTCTATCCGTTGGGTGCTTGAAAAAGCAATCCAAGCAGAAGGTATCAACGTTACAGTATTTGATAACGGCAACTCGGTATTGGATGAACTTCACAATGGTCAACCTGACGTGCTTGTCAGTGATATTCGAATGCCTGGTATTGATGGTTTGCAATTAATGGCTGAAATTAAGCAACGGGCACCTAAATTGCCTGTAATTATTATGACTGCTTATTCTGATTTAGATAGTGCAGTATCCGTTTATGAAGGTGGCGCCTTTGAATATTTGCCGAAACCATTTGATGTAGATGAAGCGGTTGATCTTATAAAACGAGCGATTGAACATCGCCAAGAAAAAGAGCAAACCGGAGACGGCGCTGTAAATATTAGTACTGAAATTATTGGTGAAGCCCCTGCAATGCAAGAGGTTTTTAGATCGATTGGCCGTTTAGCTCGATCAAATATAACAGTATTGATAAATGGTGAGTCAGGTACAGGTAAAGAGCTTGTGGCGAATGCCTTGCATAAACATAGCCCTAGAAGTCATGCCCCTTTTATCGCACTCAATATGGCTGCAATTCCTAAAGAACTAATGGAATCAGAACTGTTTGGGCATGAAAAAGGCGCGTTTACGGGTGCGCATGCTGCACGTAAAGGACGATTTGAACAAGCTGATGGCGGAACATTGTTCCTAGATGAAATTGGTGATATGCCCTTAGATCTTCAGACTCGTTTATTACGTGTATTGTCGGATGGTGAATTTTTCAGAGTGGGTGGGCATACCGCCGTTAAATCTGACGTTAGGATTGTGGCGGCCACTCATCAAAATTTAGAACAACGTGTCGAACGAGGGGAGTTTAGGGAAGATCTGTTCCATCGATTAAATGTAATCCGCATTCAAATACCGTCATTACGTGAAAGAAGAGAAGACGTGCCTGCATTAGCAGCCTACTTTTTAACAAAAGCATCAACGGAACTTGCGGTACCAGCAAAAATATTGTCACCTGATGTTGAGCGCTATTTAAGTCAATTAACTTGGCCTGGTAATGTTAGACAATTAGAAAACACCTGCCGATGGCTGACAGTAATGTCGCCAGCTAAAGTAGTACAGATAGACGATTTACCAAATGAGTTATTGAATGTAACCCCATCAGAGCCTCAAGGTTCAGACAATTGGCAAGTTTTGTTTAAACAATGGGCGACTAAAAAAGCACTAACTGGTCAAGATGGTGCATTAGCTGACGTTGTGCCTGAAGTTGAAAGGCTATTAATGGATGTCGCATTAGAGAAAACAGTGGGTAAACGACAAGAAGCAGCAAAAATACTAGGGTGGGGAAGAAACACATTAACTCGTAAGTTAAAAGAAACCGATAATTAGACTTGCATGTTGGTATATAGATAAGTATACTTCTCTGCTTATTCCGGTGCGGGGTGGAGCAGTCTGGTAGCTCGTCGGGCTCATAACCCGAAGGTCGTTGGTTCAAATCCAGCCCCCGCTACCAAGAAACACAACCCCTATATGGGGTTTTTGTTTTTCTGGAGATTTTAATTGGGCCGTAGGCCCTTTTTTTTTATGTGATTTTATGGCTGTCAGTGACCAAATTGAACAATTAATTGAAGCACCAATCGAATCGCTTGGTTATGAAGTGGTGGGTGTTGAATATATAAAAAGTGGACGTGAGGCTACGTTACGAATTTATATTGATTCAGAACAGGGTATTTCAATTGAAGATTGTGAGCGCGTCAGCCATCAAGTCAGTGGAATATTAGAAGTAGAAGATCCTATTAGCACTGCCTACAATCTTGAAATTTCATCTCCTGGTTTTGATAGACCTTTGTTTAAAGCAAGAGATTTTGAACGTTTCGCCGGTAGTGAAGTAAAATTGTCGATGAAATTGCCTGTGCAAGGTCGTAGAAACTTTACGGGTGTGCTTCAAGGCTTTAGCGATGGTGATATTTTGATTGAAGTTGATGGTGAGGTTTATGCTTTAGCTCTCACTAAATTGGCAAAAGCAAGACTTGTTGCCTAAATAAAGCGTAAAATTAACGGTTAATATTTGAATTGAGTTGCTTGCTGAGATGACTCACTGGGGTTGCGATGAACAATAAAGAAATTTTACTGGTTGCAGATGCTGTTTCTAACGAAAAAGGTGTCAGCAAAGAAGTTATATTTAAAGCGATTGAAGCTGCTTTAGCTATGGCGACATGCAAGCGATATGAGATGGAAATCGATGCTAGTGTCAAAATTGACCGTCAAACCGGTGATTATGAAACGTTTCGTCAGTGGTTAATCGTTGAAGATGAAGATAGTCTTGTTTCTCCAGAAACACAGATAACACTTGCTGATGCATTGAAAAAGCAAGCTGATGCAGAAGTTGGTGGTTATATTCGTGAGCCGATGGAATCAGTTGAGTTTGGTCGTATCGCTGCCCAAACAGCAAAACAAGTCATCGTTCAAAAAGTACGTGAAGCAGAACGTGCCCAAGTTGTTGAGATGTATCAGGATAAAGTTGGTCAAATGATCAACGGAACTGTTAAACGCGTAGAACGTGGCAATATTACGTTAGACCTAGGTGGCAATGCTGAAGCTTATCTTCCACGTGAAGAAATGATTCCACGTGAAAGTTTCCGTTCTGGAGACCGTGTCCGTGGCCTATTACGAGAAATTCGTCCAGAAGGTCGTGGTCCTCAGTTATTAGTGAGTCGAATTGCACCAGAATTTTTAGTTGAGCTATTTAAACTTGAAGTGCCAGAAATTAATGATGGCATGATTGAAATTAAAGGCGCAGCCCGTGATCCGGGTTTACGTGCAAAAATTGCTGTCTTAGCTAAAGAATCTCGTATTGATCCAGTTGGAGCGTGTGTTGGTATGCGTGGTTCACGTGTACAAGCTGTTACTAATGAATTAGCGGGCGAACGTGTTGATATTATTCTATGGGATGAAGATCCTGCTCGTTTTGCAATCAATGCAATGGCACCTGCGGAAGCCATATCAATTGTTGTGGATGAAGATGCTCATAGTATGGACATTGCGGTTGAAGATGCACAACTGTCACAAGCGATTGGTCGTGGTGGTCAAAATGTACGTTTAGCTAGCCAACTATCAGGTTGGACGTTAAATATCATGTCAGCAACTGATGCCGATCAAAAAGCAGAAACAGAATTATCAGGTATTGTTGAATTATTCATGAATGAGCTTGATGTTGATGAAGATGTTGCTTTAATTCTGGCGCAAGAAGGCTTTTCAAATCTAGAAGAAGTCGCTTACGTGCCTGAACAAGAGATGTTAGATATTGAAGAGTTTGATGCTGATATCGTCGCAGAGCTTCGCTCACGTGCACGTGATGTGTTGTTAACAAAAGCAATCGCAAATGAAGAACAACTAGAGTCTGCTGAACCAGCACAAGACTTACTAGAAATGGAAGGTATGAATCAAAATCTTGCTTTAACCTTAGCTAGTAAAGGAATTGCTACGTTAGACGACCTTGCCGAACAGTCTGTTGATGAATTAATGGAAATTGATG
>JBFIJJ010000188.1:0-5012 GCA_041600795.1 Methylophagaceae bacterium
GTATCAGGCAAGAAGCTACCATTCGATCCAACTGGATTATAGACTTCTAAATTGTATTTTAAGCCCACAGTGAAATCGTCTTGACCATGGCCAGGTGCAGTATGAACAGCACCTGTACCTGCATCAGCCGTAACATGGTCACCTAAAATGATAGGTACCTGTTTGTTATAAAACGGATGTTGTAATAATAAACCTTCTACAGCTTCGCCTTTACAACGAGCAATGACTTCGCCTGTCATGCCATAACGCTCTAATGCTGAGTCATATAATGCTTCGGCTAATAACAATCGCTCATCTGCTGTTTGAACCACAACATAATCATAAGCAGGATTTAATGATACGGCTTGGTTAGCAGGCAATGTCCACGGTGTTGTTGTCCAAATAGGCACGCTAATTTTGCCTGAACCTGTTGAGTTGGTTGCGGCTTCAAATGCTGCGTTATCGACAACAGTAAATCTAACATCAATAGCTGGTGACGTTTTATCTTCGTATTCAACTTCCGCTTCCGCTAATGCCGAACCACAATCAACACACCAATGAACCGGTTTAACACCTTTATGAAGATGGCCTTGTTTCACAATTTCAGCAAGCGTACGAATAATGTCTGCTTCAAAATTGAAATTCATCGTCAGATACGGATTATCCCATTCGGCCAAAACGCCCAAACGTTTAAAGTCTTCACGTTGCCCATCAACTTGTTTTTGAGCATAGTCACGACAGGCCTTTCTAAATTCAGCTGCACTGACTTTAACGCCTGGTTTACCTACTTTTTTCTCAACATTAAGTTCAATCGGCAAACCGTGACAGTCCCAACCTGGCACATACGGTGTATCAAAACCACTTAATGTTTTCGATTTTAAAATAATATCTTTAAGAATTTTATTAACTGCATGGCCAATATGGATATCACCGTTAGCATATGGAGGGCCATCATGCAGGATAAATAAGGGACGGCCTTTAGCGTTTTCACGCATTTTCTGATAGAGATTATTTTCTTGCCAACGCTTTAGAATCAAGGGTTCACGGTTGGGCAAGCCCGCCTTCATAGGAAACTGTGTTTCAGGCAAGTTTAGGGTATGTTTATAATCAGCCACAGGGTACTCGTAGGTTGTAAATCGACGGAAACGGCTAATTATACGGGTTTTTTTTGACGACCTAAATCATTGATGGCGTTTTTATTTATTTTATGGATTACGCTAAATGTTCGCTTTGCAGTAGAATAGGCCCATCTTTGTGTATCAACTGAAATGACAGCGAGTCGCTAACATGTCAACAAGTGGAAAAGTCATTATTCAAGGCCTCACTGAAAGTGGAGGCAAATTTCGTCCGAGTGACTGGGCAGAACGTCTATGCGGTGCCGTCGCAACTTATGGCCCAGGCCGTAGAATTATTTTCCATCCCAATGTTAAGTTAGCCTCCATTAAAGGCGTTAAATGTGTTGTTATCGACGCATCGCTTGAGGAAGAAGATGAAATGTTGTTTGAATTTCTAATTGATTTTGCACAAGAAAATAAGCTTCAAATATTGCGAACAGACATATTTCCTTTACCAGAAGAAGACTAAAAAATAGCATTAATAAAAAAGGCGGTTTATAACCGCCTTTTTTATATCCTTTATTGAGGCATTTCGCCTTCTTCAGCATCCGGCCAATTCTGAATATAATTTTTCAACAGTTTGTTTTCAAACTTGGCTTTTTTCAGTAATTCTTCAACAATATCGGTAATTGACAACATGCCTTCCAGTTTACCGTCATATACGACCGGTAAGTGGCGAATGTTATTTTCAACCATAATGGTCATCACTTCTTCCAGTGTGTTATCTGGATGACACACAATCGGATCGCGTGTCATTGCATCACCAACCGTAACCGGTGTCCACATTGCATGTTTTTGATGAAGAACACGTAATAAATCACGTTCAGATAAAATCCCAACAACCTTACCTGCATCGGTGATAACAAGCGAGCCAATGCGATTATCCATCATCAATGTGACAACTTTATCAAGCGAATCATTTGGTGTTAAGCCGATGACTGGTTTACCTTTATTTTTGGTAATTGCTCTAACTTTCATTCCGACCACCTTCAACGTTGAGTTCGAGTCTATAGACCTATTCTGCTTGAGAAACCATAACAAAGGCAAGTTTGTTTAACTATGTTCACGCGTCGATCTAAATTCAATATCAGGCCAGCGTTCCATTGTTAAATCAAGATTAACCCGTGTAGGCGCAATATAAGTCAGTCCACCCGAGCCATCAAGCGCCAAATTCAATGCTGCTTTTTTCTTAAATTCTTCTAACTTTTTAATGTTGTCACAGTACACCCAGCGAGCAGTATAAACTTGAACAGGCTCATAGCTACAATCAACGTTATATTCACCTTTTAAACGATGAACCACCACATCAAACTGCAACACCCCGACTGCACCAAGAATTAAATCATTGTTTTCTAATGGCCTGAATAACTGGGTAGCACCCTCTTCACTCAATTGTTGCAAGCCTTTCATCAAGGCTTTCATTTTGAGCGGATCTTTTAATCTGACTCGGCGGAATAATTCTGGTGCGAAATACGGAATGCCGGTGAATTGAATATCTTCACCTTGGGTAAAGGTATCACCTATTTGAATCGTGCCGTGGTTATGCAAACCTAAGATATCACCTGGCCATGATTCTTCAGCTTGTTCACGCTCTGCCGCCATAAAGGTAACTGCATTGGCAATCACAACATCTTTTCCCGTTCTAACGTGGCGAAGTTTCATACCTTTAGTATATTGGCCGGAACAAACGCGCATAAATGCAATACGGTCACGATGTTTTGGATCCATATTGGCTTGGATCTTAAATACAAAACCACTAAATGGTTCTTCGCTTGATTCAACCACACGTGTTTTAGTCTCACGCGATTGTGGTGCCGGTGCATATTCAACAAACGCATCTAACATTTCAGTGATGCCAAAGTTGTTCATTGCTGAACCAAAAAACACAGGTGATAACTCGCCAGCAAGAAATAGATCTAAATCAAACTCGTTACTAGCCCCGCGTACTAAATCAATTTCGACACGTAAATCTTCAGCTAAAACACCAAATAACTCATCTAGACGTGGATTGTCCAAACCAACGATCACTTCACCCGCTTCTTTCGAATGCGGTTCAAACAAATGCACACTATCCTCAATCAAGTGATAAATGCCTTTAAATGATTTACCCATACCAATTGGCCATGTAATCGGAGCACAGGCAATATTTAAGATCGTTTCAATTTCATCCAATAATTCAATTGGCTCACGTCCTTCACGATCGAGTTTATTAATAAAGGTCAGGATCGGTGTATCTCGCAAACGACATACTTCCATTAGTTTAATGGTACGTTCCTCAACACCTTTAGCGCTATCAATAACCATTAGGGCTGAGTCGACCGCAGTTAATGTCCGATAGGTATCTTCAGAGAAGTCAGCATGGCCTGGTGTATCTAACAGATTAACAATGCGATCTTTCCATGGAAACTGCATGACCGATGATGTTACCGAAATGCCACGCTCTTTTTCCATTTCCATCCAGTCAGATGTCGCATGTTTATCAGTTTTACGTGACTTAACACTACCAGCACTTTGAATCATGCCACTAAAATACAATAACTTTTCAGTTACAGTAGTTTTACCGGCATCAGGATGCGAAATGATAGCGAAGGTGCGTCGTTTAGCGACTTCAGATTGGAGCTGTGCGTTTGACATGAATTCCTAACTTAAATAATGAGTATGCCCAAAAGCATAAATAACTGTTTTATATGAAAAGCTTACTATTTTCCCTTATCTGACTAGCTTACACAATGACCGTATAGATTTAGACTTGTTTTGTTTATCTAAAAGATCAATGCTTCTGAAATTTATTCTGATTATTAACCTTTCTTTAACCATTTTGGGCGTTAAGATATAGCACTGTTGATATCCACAATTGAAATAGACTTATGAACACGCCAACTTTGTCCTTAAACGGACTTCTCATGTTATTAGCTGCTTTGACAGCATTAGCGCCACTAGCTATAGATGCCTATTTGCCTGCAATGCCATCAATGGCAATTGATTTCATGTCTTCAATTCACGATATCGAATTGTCTTTAAGCTTGTTTCTCGCTGGTTTCAGTATTGGACAACTAATCGGTGGCCCCCTTTCTGATCACTTTGGCAGGCGCACTACCGTCTTAACTGGATTAACCCTATTTGCATTGGGTACGCTAGGCATAGTCCTATGTTCATCGTTGACCAGCCTGCTCGCCTTTCGCTGTCTGCAAGCATTAGGTGGTGGGATGGCTATCGTCAACTCGGGCGCCATTATTCGAGATATTAGTAGTGGTCGTGATAGTGCACGTAACTTATCGCACATGGCCTTTATCATGATGATAGCGCCATTATTAGCACCTGTGATTGGGGCAACCATTCTCCATATTAGTAGCTGGCATGGCATTTTTGTGTTCTTACTTATTTACACGTTAATTGTTGGTTTTCTGTTTTATAAAAACATTCCTGAAACGAAAGTGCAGCATCCACACAAAATAAGTACCGTTCAACGTTACCTACAGGTGTTAAAACATCGCCACGCATTAGGTTATTTATTTGCTTTATGTTGTGCCTATGGTGGTATGTTTGCTTTTATCACTGGTTCGCCCTCTGTTTATATAGGGTATTTCAATATCAGTGAAAGCATCTATCCTTTGTTTTTTGGTGCCAATATTGTATTCATGCTGATTGCGAATCGGCTTAATGTTGTCTTATTAAGGCATTTTGAACCTAATCAGTTATTGTCTTTAGGACAAGTAATACAATTGATTTCTGGTGGAGTGTTACTCGCCTACATCATATTTTCAGGTGCACCCGAACTAAGCTTAGTTGTTTTTATGATCATGCTATTTGTAGGCTCGCAAGGCTTTATCGTGTCTAATGCTACATCAAGTACGATTGAGTTTTTCCCTCATAACAGTGGAACAGCCAGTGCATTATTAGGTGCTTCAGGTTTTGCTA
>JBFIJJ010000189.1:0-5009 GCA_041600795.1 Methylophagaceae bacterium
GTGGGTGCTGCTATTTTATTGTTTGATAAATTGGCTGATAACTTATTCGATAAAAATATTGTTAATTTAATTAGCTATAAATATGATTTAACTGGACCATGGAATGATCCCCAGTTAACCGTGGTAAAACCGACGGTTCAATAAAAAACCAGCAAATTCTGGTATGATCTACCGATTAAATCACTAGTAATGCCATCATGACTTCCTCACTCTTTGAACAAGTTAATCAACAATTACTTATACCAGCAGGTTTGGTTGAAGCAGATCTAGAACAGACACTTGCTTTGACTATGGGGCGAGGGGTTGATTATGCCGATTTGTATTTTCAGCAATCACGCCAAGAAAACTGGCAGCTAGAGGATGGCATCATCAAAGATGGTGGTTATCATATCGAACAAGGTGTCGGTGTTCGTGCATGCAGTGGTGAAAAAACAGGTTTTGCCTATTCAGATGATTTGATTTTGCCAGCATTACAAGATGCAGCTAAAGCGGCACGAGCCATTTCAAGACAAGGTGCTGATGGCAAAGTGCATGCATGGAAACGTACTGTTGCTCCTGAATTTTATGTACAGACCGATCCACTGGCAGTGTTAACGGTTGAACAAAAATTAGCGTTATTACAGCAAGCTGATGCTGTTGCTAGAGCATCGGATCCCCGCGTTACTCAAGTTAATGTCAGCCTTGCCGGCGGACTTGATACCGTGTTAGTTGCAGCAAGTGATGGTACGTTTGCAGCTGATATTCGTCCTTTAGTCAGAATGAATGTATCTGTCATTGTCGAGTCAAATGGTCGCCGAGAACGAGGCAGTGCCGGTGGTGGTAGACGCTTGGATTATCGCTATTTCCAAGATAATGATCTTGCGACAAGCTATGCTAAAGAAGCTGTTCGACAAGCACTTGTTAATTTAGAAGCAGTTGCCGCACCTGCAGGCAATATGACCGTGGTATTGGCATCAGGTTGGCCAGGCGTGTTATTGCACGAAGCGGTTGGTCATGGTTTAGAAGGTGATTTTAATCGTCGAGGTAGTTCTGCTTTCTCTGGACGCATTGGTCAGATGGTAGCATCGCCATTATGTACAGTTGTGGATGATGGTACTTTGCAGGATCGTCGAGGTTCATTGACTGTTGATGATGAAGGTGTACCTACAGAAAAAACCACTTTAATTGAGAATGGCAAACTGACCAATTACATGCAGGATAAACATAATGCACGATTAATGGGGACTCGCAGTACCGGTAATGGCCGCCGTGAATCCTATGCTCATTTGCCTATGCCCAGAATGACAAATACCTATATGTTGCCAGGTCAGCACGAGCCTGAAGAAATTATTGCATCTGTTGACAAAGGTTTGTATGCGGTCAATTTTGGTGGCGGACAGGTTGATATTACGTCTGGTAAGTTTGTGTTCTCAACCAGTGAAGTTTATTTAATCGAAAATGGCAAAATTACGCGGCCTGTAAAAGGTGCAACCTTAATCGGCAATGGACCTGAGGTAATGGGACGAATCAGCATGGTTGCCAATGATTTAGAGCTCGATACTGGCGTTGGTAATTGTGGTAAAGAGGGGCAAAGTGTCCCAGTTGGTGTTGGTCAACCAACATTGAAAGTAGATAGTTTAACGGTTGGTGGTACAGCATAATGGCAAAACAACATAAAGCGGTCGCGCTTATTTCAGGTGGCTTGGATTCAATGCTGGCTGTACGCGTATTACAAGAACAAGGTATTGAGGTTGAAGGCATTAATTTTTACACAGGTTTTTGTGTAGAAGGTCATACTCATGCTATTCGTAATCACGATAAAGATAAGAAAAAACGCAATAATGCGTTGTGGGCGGCTGAACAATTAGGCATTAAATTACATATAGTTGATGTCATTGAAGAATATAAAGATGTTCTACTTAATCCTAAACACGGCTACGGCGCCAATATGAATCCATGTTTGGATTGTAAGATCTTTATGGTAAGTAAAGCGGTACAGTGGGTTAAAGAAAATCATAAAGATGGCTTTGATTTTATTATCACTGGCGAAGTGATCGGCCAGCGACCAATGTCGCAACGAAAACAAACTATGCCTATTGTTGCTCATGAGTCGGGTGCTGATGATATTTTATTAAGACCATTGTGCGCCAAGAATTTACCTGCAACCAAACCTGAACTTGAAGGTTGGGTTGATCGTGAAAAACTCTATGATTTCAGTGGCAGAAACCGTAAACCTCAAATGGCATTAGCTAAAGAGTTTGGTTTTACTGATTATGCTTCACCTGCTGGTGGTTGTTGTTTCTTAACGGATAAGAACTATTCTGATAAGTTGGTCGATCTATGGAAAGGCCGAGGTAGTCGTGAATATGAAATGGATGACATTATGCTGCTTAAAGTAGGGCGTCATCTGAGACCTAAACCAGACTACAAACTTATTGTCGCTCGTGATGCAGGTGAAAGTAAATTCTTAGAAGGCTACCGTAAACAACTTCCGTCAATTCAGGTGATTAGTCATAATGGGCCTCTAACTTTGGTAGATGGTACGTTTGGCAGTGATGATTATCAAACAGCGGCAGGTATTGTTGCACGTTATGGTCAAGGAAGGGATTCGGATGAAGTCGAAGCAACTGTCACTATCCCCGGACAGGACGTAGTAACAATTAAAGTGAAACCGTTGACGTCAGAACAAGTACTTGAGGATTGGCATGTATGAGTGAGTTTGAATTAGATGCACGACGCATGCTGTGTCCAATGCCCGTTATCAAAACACAAAACAAAGTAAAAGAATTACAAACAGGTGATATCTTAAAAGTAATTTGTACTGATCCTGGTGCCTTAAGTGATATTCCTGCTTGGGCACGCATTAATGGACATGAGTTCGTAGGGCATGAAGAACAAGATGACGAACTTATCATAACGGTTAGGGTAGGATGAGGTGTGAGCTAAAACAGTGCGCAAACAGCCTGTCTGCACATTTTTGGTGCGATTTTGGTTTGGGAATATTTTTAAATAATTGAATTTTAATTGTATTTCAAAATGGCGTAAATCATGCTTTAATGCAAAATGTTTTTGCACTTATTATGTGCGTTTTATTTAATTGCAATTGGAGAAAATCAATGTCAGTCGAAAAAGTGCTTCAAATGATTAAAGATGAAGATGTTCAATTTGTGGACTTCCGATTCACCGATACACGGGGTAAACAGCAACATGTTTCTTTCCCAGCCCATAGTATCGATGAAGACACCTTTACTGAAGGCAATATGTTTGATGGTTCATCTGTTGCTGGTTGGAAAGGTATCAATGAATCTGACATGATTTTAATGCCTGATCCTTCAACTGCGGTTATGGATCCTTTTATGGATGATAATACACTTATCATCAGCTGCGATATTATTGAACCTGCTACTATGCAAGGTTATGAGCGTGATCCACGTTCAGTTGCTAAACGTGCTCAAGCACACTTAATTTCTACAGGAATAGCAGATACTGCCTATTTTGGCCCAGAACCAGAATTCTTCATCTTGGATGATGTTCGCTGGGGCAGTGATATGTCAGGCACTTTCTACAAAGTGGATTCAGATGAATCTTCTTGGAACACAGAAAAAGTCTTTCCAGATGGTAATAAAGGCCATCGCCCTAAAGTTAAAGGTGGTTATTTCCCTGTACCACCAGTTGATTCATTACAAGATATCCGTTCTGCAATGTGTTTAACACTTGAAGAAATGGGTCAAACAACTGAAGTACATCATCATGAAGTAGCGACAGCTGGTCAATGTGAAATTGGTGTTAAATTCAACACATTGGTGAAAAAAGCAGATGAAGTACAAGAGTTAAAATACGTTGTACACAACGTTGCTCATGCTTATGGTAAAACAGCGACATTCATGCCTAAACCACTTGTAGGTGATAATGGTAGTGGTATGCACGTTCACCAATCTTTATCTAAAGATGGCGAAAACTTATTTGCCGGTAATAAATACGGCGGTTTGTCTGAAACAGCACTTTATTACATCGGTGGTATTATCAAACATGCACGCGCATTAAATGCATTCACAAACGCAAGTACAAATAGTTACAAACGTTTAGTACCAGGTTTTGAAGCGCCAGTAATGTTGGCTTATTCAGCTCGTAACCGTAGTGCATCAATTCGTATTCCTTATGTGAATAGCCCTAAAGGCCGTCGTATTGAAGTGCGTTTCCCTGATCCAACAGCAAATCCATACTTAGCATTTAGTGCGATGTTGATGGCTGGTCTTGATGGCATTAAAAACAAGATCCACCCTGGTGATGCAATGGATAAAGATTTATATGATTTACCAGCTGAAGAATCAGCATTGATTCCAACAGTTTGTCACTCATTGGATCAGGCCCTAGATGCACTTGATGCAGATCGTGCATTCTTAACAGATGGCGGTGTATTTACTGATGATATGATTGATGGTTATATTGCATTAAAAATGGAAGAAGTTACTCGTATACGTATGGAAACTCACCCAGCTGAATACGATATGTACTACAGCGTATAATCATTCGTTAGATTTCATATTAGAAACGCCTCCATCCTTGTCAGGGTGGGGGCGTTTTTTTATGTGTGATATCTTGCAGACATGGTTTAGCTAGCCTATTATTGCCTTATGAAATACACCGTACTATTTTTATTTTTGGTTGCAACGACAGTTCATGCCGAGTTTTATCGCTCTATCGATGAACATGGCAATGTAGTGTATTCTGATCAACCTAGTGATAATGCTGAACAAATTGAATTAAAAGGACTTTCTACCTATACCCCGACGCCAATAGTTGAAGTTGAGTCCACCATTGAATCTGATGATGGTGCCGAACCAACAGAGATAGCGGTGCCTGAATATCAAGTATCAATTTCTGCTCCTAAACAAAATGAAGCGTTCTGGAGTAATGGTGGAACGGTGGATGTGGTTGCTGATGTCCAACCAGAATTAAGTGCCGAAAGAAATGATCAATTACTGTTTTCACTTGATGGCAAACCGGTAGGAAAGGCTCAATCGGATTTA
>JBFIJJ010000190.1:0-4989 GCA_041600795.1 Methylophagaceae bacterium
AGCCACCTATCGTTGTGAGTGATGTAAGCAACACTGCTCTAAGCCGTTGTGTTGCTGAATTAATAATTGCCTGATCAGTTGCAATGCCCTTTTCACGCTGGTGTTTGAAAAAAGTCACCAGAATGATTGAATCATTGACTACAATTCCTGACAAACCAAAAATACCGAATAACGATAAGATAGTTAAATCAATCCCCATCAGCCAGTGACCAAATATGGCACCAATCAGCCCGAAAGGTATTGCTGTCATCACGACAAGCGGCCAACCATAAGAAGAAAACACCCAAGCTAAAATCAGATAGATCAAAACGAACGCAAGAATAAGTCCTTGTTTCATATCCCCCATGGTGTCGGCTTGTTCCTCGGCACGACCTTCATAACCGACACTAACACCATAACGTGATATTACATCTGGGATTAAGCTTTGTTGTAGATCCTTAATAATAAGGTTGCTGTTATTGCGTGTTGAGTCTACGGTCGCAGTGATATGAATGGCTAACTGGCTATCAGTATGTCGTAATACATCAAAGCCACGTCTTGCTTCAAACTCAACCACACTGGTTAATGGTGCACTGCCACCATTAGGTAAACGAATCATAAAGTTTTCTAATGTGGATAGTGTATTGCGTTCACTATCGGGCAGCATTACTCTGACTTCGACTTCATCATCACCATCTTGAAATATTTGTACAAGTTGTCCATCAAATGCAGCACGTAATTGTTGTCCAACATTGTTAGCCGTTAGACTTAATACTTCGCCCTGCCCCTTAACATGATAAATAAGTTGTTCCTGACCATAAGGCATATCGTCTTCAATGGCACTGACACCCGGATATTGTTTTAAGGCCTCAGCAACCTCATACGCGGCACTTTTTAGGGTCTCAGCATCGGCTCCACTTAAACGAATATCAAGATCACTTCCCGGTGGGCCAGTACGTCGTTCAGATAAAGTGAATGTTTCGATGCCTGCCGGTAATGTAATGTGTTGTCTCCAAACACGTAAAAACTCACTGTTACGCACATCGCGGTGATCGGGGGATACTAACTCCACTTGGATCGAGCCAAAGCGTTCATCTGCTTGTGATGAACTACTTTGACCAGCAGTGCTGGCACTGCCAATACGTGTCACCGCCACCTCAACCAAATTCGGGCCAAGCTGTTTTTGGGTTAGTTCTAATGCATCATTAACATGCTGGAGAAAGGCTTCAACTTTCGGTGCTGGTGTCCCAGCTGTGAAACGAACATTGGCATTAATATTTGTTCCTTCAGGTGATGGAAAAAAGGTGAAATGCACCCTGCCTCCCACTAATAAACTGATCGTTAAGATCAATAAAGCTAATGACATGCTAATCGTCACCCAACGATATTTAACCGCGAGAACAACGACCGGTTTAAATAAGTCATCACGTAGAAAATTGAATTTTTGATCTAACCAATGTCTAAACGGTTTCGGATCTGCATGATGAATTTTATGAAAGGTCTCGCGTAAATGACCGGGTAAGATCAAGAAGCTTTCAAATAACGACGCAATGATCACGCAGATCACAACAAAAGGAATATCAAATAAAATATTCCCCATCGTACCGCCAATTAACATCAGGGGTAAGAATGATGAGATCGTGGTTAGAGATGATGATATAACGGGAGCTAACATTCGCCGCGCACCACCTTCAGCTGCTTCAAGAGAATGTTCGCCACTTTGATAATGTGCCAAACTATCTTCACCGACGACGATCGCATCATCAACGATAATCCCAAGTGCCATGATTAAGCCAAATAGACTAATCATATTGATGCTGCCACCGAATAAATACATGATAAACAAGGTTGCCATAAATGAGACAGGTATGCCGACGGCTACCCACCAAGCAACTCTTCCATGAAGGAATAAGAACAAGATACCTATTACTAAAATTAAACCACCTAAACCATTGGTTAATAGTAAATTCATCCGCTCTTTAATTAGCTTCCAACTGGCATCATAGACTTCAATACTGACACCTTTAGGTAACTGCGACTTATTGTCTTGCAACCATTCATCTAGAATAGTGGCCGATTTAAGTGAATCAGCATTTTCTGTTCGTTGCAGTTCAATTTCAACAGCGGGTTTGCCTTGGTAATACACCGATACTTGTTTACGCATTGGTCGTCGTTCAACATCGGCGACATCACTCAAATACAATAAACCGCCTTGGTAATCTGTTTTGATGGGTAATTCAGCAAAGGCTTGAGCATCACGTCGTTGATCTAAACTACGTAACTGGCGAGCAGTATCATCATTGCCAATCTCACCCGCTGGCAGATCGCGACTAAGCTCACTTACACGTTGACCGACATCAGCCAAACTCATGCCCAAGGATTCTAATTGCTTAGTCGACATTTGAATGGCAATTTCTTCTTTGGGCAAGCCAGTAATGCTGATTCTAGATATCCCTCTATCGAGCAGATCATGTTCAATTTTATGCACTAAATGACGAAGTTCACCTAACGACCCTTCGGTTGTGATAAGCATCCGTGCCACACCTTCATAACGTGTGACTAAACTGACTTCGGGAATTTCTGAATCACTAGGTAAATTACGCAGTTGTGCGACTTGATCTTTAACTTGATCAAGTGCTTTGCCCATATCGGTACCTTCTTCGAACGTTAAGGTTACTACCGACATGCCATAAGATGAAGTCGACGTCATTTTGTCGACAAAATCGATAGAACGCAGCTCTTGCTCGATCCGACTAGAAATTGCATCTTCGACGTCTTCAGCACTTGCACCACGCCATTCGACTCTGACATTAATAATATCAAGTGCAAATGTTGGAAAAAACTGGGTATTAAGACGTGAAAGTGACACTAAACCAGCAAGGATCATAATGATCATTAGCAAGTTTGCAGCAACCTTATGTTGTGCAAATAATGCTATGAAATCATTATGTTTAGTCATTTAACGTTTCAACTTTGAGGCCAGTAATGGCATTAGGTAGTTGAGTGCTTACGATCTGATCGCCAGTGTGAAGTTGATTGCTCGAGATCAATAACTGCTTTTGACCATTAGCAGCAGCTATTTCACCAATACGTGTAATTGTAATTTGTTGTAAATAACCATCTTTAACTAGATATACAGAATCTAAGCCGTACAGAGCATCATATGGAATAGCTATTACGTTATCTTGTTCGGTTAGTGTCAAGGTCAGTTGTATAAATGTCCCAATCGCAAGTGATTGATCATCTGTAACCAATTTAAATAAACCATCAATGCCGCCACTATCACTGGCAACTTCACCAGATAATCGTGCCAGTTTGAATTGTAATAACTGATTGGCAAGTGATGCATGAGCTGTAACCATCTGTCCTTCAGATAACATCCTACCAATCTGTTCAACTAATCGACTAGGAATTTGAGCCCTGACTTCAAGTTGAGATATGTCATATATTGATAGCAACGCATCACCACTACGCACACGATCGCCGATTGCGACATTTAATTTAGCAATTCGTCCATCAAATGGTGATGAAATAGTACAACGCACTACATCGAGTTTAGCTTGTTCTAATAGTGCTTGAGCGCGGCTTTGTTTCGCTTGGAGTTGAGCTAAACGTGATGGATGTTCAGCTATATCATGTTCAAGTTTTTTGAGTGTGACTATTTGTTGTTGTTCGGCTGCCAAAGCATCATCAAGGCTCGCCTGTGATGCTAGTCGTGTTTGTTCGAGTTTTTTGGCTCTAGCGACTGCCTTTTGCGACAGTTGCAATAATTGTGTTTCATTTTCAAGAACAGCTTTATCGCGTGTATAGGCTGCATTTTCACTTTGTATTTGGGCTCTTATTTCATCTAAGTCAGCTTGGCGTTGTGCTGCAATTAGTTGTGCATCTCTATCATCTAGTTCAATTAAGACATCACCTATTTTTACTGTGTCGCCTTCAAAAGCCTTTATTGAGATTACATCGGCTGATAATGCTGCCCTTAAGGTTGCTTTAACTGGTGTTTCAACACGACCATAGACAGTTAGTTCAGGTGAATAACTTTGTGGAGAAACGCTGACGGTATTTACGCGCCATACCTTTTGGGGTTTAGTCATTGTTTGGCTTTCTGGCTTGGTTTTTATCATTAAGACAAACACTACAATTGCGATAACTAGGATCACAATTGGTAAGACAAGACGCTTAAGCAAACTCATTTCTCCTTGTTTGTTCGGCCAACATCTTATATTGGCTTGGTTTGCAACAGCAATAATAGACTTTAACCATGAAATTTTGGTTCCATACCATTTTGGATAACTATAACCCTTCAGCTATATGTTGCCGTTCTATAATCAATTTTGATGGTGTGATTAAACTTGCTTTTAAGTTTGGAAACGCACTCACGATTGATAATAGTACGGCTGAGAAGTATGGCAATGACTGTACCAATAATACTACTATCCATAACAGCATATCCCAGGTTTCTGTCGATGTTTGAATATACAATGTTGCCGCTGCAGACCATAATGCCAACATAATTAAACATTCTTCTGAGGCTGCACCAATTGCTTTAAACAAGGCTACAGATTGTTCTTTTTTGGGTGTACGAATAAAGGGGCGACCTTGAGTAAATAGTCCTAACCACATGGCTTTAGCGATGGTGTGTGATAACGCTAAGCCTGCAAAAGCGGCAGCAACAGTTTCTCTAATTGAGGCAACAATTTGTACGCCATGATACAAATAAACAACTTTAGCTATTTTGAAACTGAATAAAGCTAACGGTAATACAGAAAAAATGATCAATGGTGGGTCAATTCTTGTTGGCATGTAAATTAACGCCAATGACCAAGCTAATGCACCAAAATTGAATAGTAAGTTAATGCCGTCAGCAATCCATGGTAGCCAGCCAGCGATAAAATGATAACGTTGACCGGTGGTCAACTTACTTGCAGTCTTTCCAAGTAACTCATTGGCATGGTGCTTTAAAATTTGCATTGCACCGTAAGCCCAACGGAAACGTTGTACTTTATAGTC
>JBFIJJ010000191.1:0-4967 GCA_041600795.1 Methylophagaceae bacterium
CCAACAGTTAAATGCACTAGATTCTTATGGCACTTATGAAGGCTGGTCAAAAGCCAAGATTGTCGATCCATTGGTGTTAACTAAAGAACGTAAACAAGCTATTCCAATTATTGGTGACCCTGATGAAATCACCATTGCACGTGTTAAGGCTTATTACAGTGCATTAGCCGCCAGTATTGAACAAGAAACAGGCCTAATGGCAGTGTCATTGGTCAATATTTCGCATGAAGGTTTTGGCCGTGCATTGATCATGATCGGCAAATTAATTGTTGTCGATAAAGTGTTACGTGATATTCACCGCTTTGGCTTTCGTACGCTAGAAGAAATGTGTGAACAAAGCGACAAGCTAATTGCGAGAGCAAAAGAGCTGGTTGAGAAATATCACAATGCTGCAACAGATTGATCATCCGAGCATCAGCGATCGAGAGCTTAGCGTATTAAAGCAAGACGTTAAGCAAACAAAGCAATCATTGCAGCACGTCACAGAGCAGGGTAATGCATTGATCGCAAGAGCAAAAGAGCTCGTTAAAACATATAGCAACACGGCACAGATTAAGAGGTAAGTCATGAGCCCTGAAGAACTTAGAAAACTCGAAAAAACAGTTAAAAAAACAAAACGACTAGCAAGTGAACAAGCAATGGAACTTCATGACTTGATTGAAGACCGTCTGCCTGGTGCTTATAAAGAATTAATGGCAATTGCACAGGCAACATTTGATGCGTGTCAGGCATGGGACGAAGCTAATCAAGCTTTAATCAATGCGAGTGCAGGAGAATAAATATGTCTGATGTAGTAACAGGTGTGACCTATGGCGGAACGGAATGGACGCCATCGTATGTATCTGACTTAAATCAAATGACCTGCATAGGTTGTGGACGTTGTTTCAAAGTATGTCCACGAGATGTATTCGATTTAATCGAAAAATCAGAAGCGTTAGATCCAGAAGATTTTGATGATGATTATGGTGATTTTGAAGATGATGATGACAACACAATGGTGATGAGTCTGAAAAATCGTAATGATTGCATAGGCTGTGAAGCGTGTTCAAAAGTCTGTCCAAAAAGTTGTTTTACTCACCAACACAAGCAAGCTGCCTAGGAGAATTATCATGCCTAAACCTGATAAACATGTATTTGTATGCACTCAAAACCGACCTCAGGGTCATCCTCGTGGCTCATGTGCCAGCAGTGGTTGTGCCGATGTTATGAATGAATTTATGAGCGAGATTCAAGCTCAAAACCTGTTCGATAAAATCGGCTTAACTAATACTGGTTGTATGGGGCCTTGCATGATGGGGCCAAGCGTTCTGGTTTATCCAGAAGGCGTGCTCTATGGCAAAGTCACGAAAGACGATGTTAAAACCATCATTGCAGAGCATCTACTTGGCGATAAACCAGTAGAAAAATTGCTGGTTCCAGCAGAGATTTGGTAACAGTATGAATCAGGTGGCGTTTACTGAAGAAGCGGTATTGTTTGATATCAATATTCCTGATTCAGTAAACAGTCTGTTACAAGCCGGTGTCCTGGCAACTAGACGCAACAAACTTAAGGCTGAACTTTTATTCAGGCAGGCCTATCAACTGGATCGACATTGCTTACAAACCTATTACGCCTTGTATAAGTTTCATTTTCATCACAAGCAGTTTCTTGAAGCTGAATATTTTGTGTTGGCAGGTATGGATGAAGCTGCGACACAAGATGGTTTTCCATCGGATTATCACCGGCTTTTTCGAGATAAAGCACAGTGGAATATGTATGAAAACAAGACCAGATTATTTTATTTATATTGTTTAAAAGCCTTGGCATTTATTAAGTTACGACGCGAGCAAATCATACAGGCACAAATACTATTAGCGATTATCAAAGAACTTGACCCAGAGGATAGGTCTGGCGCATCGGTTGTAATGACTATCGCTTCAGCACTAGACGAAGATTAATATGACTACAACAACAGATCTATTAACAGACATTGTCGACACCATGAAAGACTATGGTGATTATGTCTGCCAAACAATGACCGATGCCATAGACAAGCTTGGTTTTAAAGCTGGCACCGTTACCGAACTACCTGATTTCAGTCAGGCAACATTCAGTTTAACCACCGATCCATTTACATCAGATGATAATTTAACCGGCATTTGGTACGACAAAAATCGTCAACGCATCGGACAAATTCAATTTAATAGTGACGGTTCGTTTTATGCTGAATATGACATTGTGCAACCACATCCAACTAAAAAGCAGTGGTTTGTTGAAGGCATGAGTGCATGGGGTAATCGTGAGCTTATTAAAACCGAACCTAAACTCTTACCATCGTTAGAGTGATTAGCAAGTCTAATGGATGATCCTAAACGACTCTATGACTGTCTTTTAGACTATTGCAGTAGTCATACAATTGAACGCATCTCACTCGGACAGGTGTGGACAGTCTGCCAATCTCGTTATCAAGATAAGCTGATCTCTGGTTTAGCCATGACACCCGCTCTGGCTTCACGCACATTGCAATGGCCGGGTACATTAGTGGGGCAATCACTGAAAGATATTGCAACATGGGTCAATGAATGGGAACCATACCAAGCCACAGTTGGCATGGCAGCAATAAATTGCAGTATCAATAACGTTATTAAACAGCCGAAAGGCATCGTACTTGATGTTGAATCTGGTGGCGCTAATCTAACCGTATTTGAATACTTTCTACCCCAGATAAAAGATAAAAAAGTCGTGGTAATAGGCCATTATCCCGGCATTGAGCAGTATGTTGAACAGTATGGTTGGATCGTATTAGAACGCAGTCCTGTCAGTGGTGATTATCCCGATCCTGCCAGTGAATTTATTATTCCTGATGCCGATTGGGTGTTTTTATCTGCCAGCACCATTCCTAATAAAACATTTCCTCGATTAGCCGAGCTTGCTCAATCAGCAACTACGGTATTAATGGGGCCAACCACACCGTGGCTACCAGAACTATATCAATTTGGTATTGATTATCTGGCAGGCGTAAATGTGATTGATGCTGATGCCTTATATCAAACGGCGTGTGAGGGTGGTGGCGTCCGTATTTTTGAAACTGGTGTGCGTTACAACATTGTAGAACTCTCACAACAACACACTCTAAGTTGGCTAAAAAGCGAGATTGCTGACAGTTATCACGGCAAACAAACCCTAAGCAACGACATGGAACAGTGGTACAGCCAAGGCAATAGCAAACGCTATCCTCACTATGACCAACTTAACGATATCAATCAACGACTGTCTCGCATGGACAGTGCCTATAAAACCTTATGGGATTCACAGCAACAATGAACAATACCAGCCATATCATGCTTTATTACAAAGGCGATATCAGTGCATTAACCTTATTTTGCCAATTTGAAGATGGGGGAATTTGTTATCCGCCCTTACCTAAACTATCGTCGATCTTAGAACAAGGTGAAGTTCAACCTGAGATCATGGATTTAAATGGCATTAAATTAATTAAAGAGATCAATGACCTCTGGTATTTAGATGATGAATTAGTCATCCCAGAACCAGGCTTTTATCAGCAAGTTGAAACACCCAATGGTATTGCAACAGTCTATTTGGCACGCTTTAAGATATTAGATCCACCCAATGACATTGTTGAGAAAAACAATGCAAAACTACTACGTCTAACTGAACTAGTGGGGCGATTACCAACAGAAATGGAATTACTACGCCGTGCCTACACCGAGTTAATGGAAGGCTAAAGGGTGAACGGCATGTTTGATTTTATGATGGATGATAATGCTGATCTGTCTTATCAGTCATCTGGGCCATTATCTGAACGGGCTTCTGGCCCTAATGTTCCAGACGCGATCGATTGTATGCGCTGTGGCATCTGTCTTAGTCACTGTCCAACCTACACATTGACTCAAGATGAACAAGAAGGGCCACGCCAAAGAATTCGAACATTAAGTAAATTAGTTATAGAAAATGAAGACGTAGATCCAGACACTATGGATCATTTACATAACTGTATTCAATGCCGTGCATGTGAAGCCATTTGTCCAAGTCAAATGGATTATTCGCTGTTATTTGATCAAGCCCAACAGATATTATCAGCTAATACTTCACCCTCATTTAAAGCAAAAATGGGCTTATGGTTGATCCAACATAAACGTGCATTTAATGCCTCTTTACCACTTGCAAAAATATATATAAACAGTAACTTACAGAAACTATCTAGAAACAGTGGCATTATAAAAATGTTGGGATTGGAGCGTGTTGACCAACTCGCTACAGCCAAACCTGTGCTAACTAAACTAAATACAAACTATCCAGTTAAAGAGTCTAAGGGTACCGTCGCATTATTTGTTGGATGCATAAGCGATCGCTTTGATCGGACAACTTTAGAGTCGGCAATAACGGTGTTAAATGCCATTGGTTTTAGCGTGATAGTGCCAGAGCAACAAACCTGTTGTGGTGCAATACATCGGCATAATGGTCAACACGATTCTGCCAAGGAAATGATGACTAACAATGTCGCTGAGTTTGCTCAAACCAATATCACTGCCATTGTCTATTGTGCAAGTGGTTGTGGCAGCCAACTGGCTGGCTATCAGACCCAATTAGAAGGGCAGGATAATGTTGCTGAGTTTAATCAAAAGCTAAGTGAAATAAGTGAGTTTGTTTTACAACATTGGCCAACATCATTAGCCCTACAGGCAACAGATAAACATGTATTAGTGCATGAGCCATGCAGTCAACGCAATGTACTTAAAAACCAGGCTGCCGTGTATCAGCTCTTAGTTAAAATTCCATTAATAACGATCGACGAATTAGCCGATAATCAGCTCTGTTGTGGAGCAGGGGGCAGTTACATGCTCACTCATCCAGACAATGCCGATGCCTTACGTGATCGCAAATGGCAACATATAAACCAAAACCAAGCTGATTATCTTGTCACCAGTAATATTGGCTGTGCACTGCATTTGGCAACAGCCGAGCA
>JBFIJJ010000192.1:0-4957 GCA_041600795.1 Methylophagaceae bacterium
AAATATAACATGGTTTAGCTGGGATTCATGGCATCGTATGGCCATGCTGTCAGCACTTATTATTGCAGCAATTATCGTCTATTTTGCTATGCTCTATGCGGTAGGCATTACCATTAAAAGTTTATTGAAACCTAACAAGCAAACCAACTCTTAATCTTTTACATGAATTTCAGACAAAAAAAGACCCTCATAAGAGGGTCTAATTGGACTAACTTATATATGTGCTCTTTGCCTAGAAGCGACGGCCGATACCGATGCTGTATACAAATGGATCAATATCAGCACTAATTTTCGCGCTACCTACAGCTGTATTTGAGAATTTAGCTGTTGTATCAATTTGGATATATTTCACATCAGCATTAAAGAACCAATCATTATTGATGGCAATATCAACACCTGCTTGTGCAGCAAAACCCCAAGAGTCTTCCAATTTTACTTTTGAACCGGCTGCTGGCAATACTGACCCTGCAACTTCTTCATCAAAGAAATAGGTATAGTTCACACCCGCACCCACGTATGGGCGAATATTTGAGTTTGGTGCGAAATGATATTGCAATGTCAAAGTAGGAGGTAACACTTTGGTATCAATTACATCACCTAGAGCTGTCCAAGAGTTTTTACCTGCTACAGTGTGTTCTGAATAACCTAAAATTAATTCTGCACCCCAGTTAGGAGTAAACATATAAGTAATATCTAACTCAGGAATTGTGTCAGAGTCAACGCTTACGCCATCTAAACCTGTATCTGCACCACCGATAGACAATGTGCCGCTATCATCATTTGGATTGATATGAGCGATACGACCACGTACTAACCAATCACCTGCTTCATAAGCCATTGCTGGTGCAGCAATCGCTGATAATCCTGTTGCCGTTAACAATGCAACTGCTAATTTTGTTACTTTCATTTGTTTCTCCTTGAGAATTACAATTTGTAAGATGTTGGAAACGATCATACGGCGATCTCGGTATATTTCCATGATCTATATCAAGAGATCTGTTGTAATTTTTAGACATAACCCCGCTTTATGCAAGGTTATAGGAGAAACTTTAGGATTTTTATAGCTTTATGTTGTTTTTTTGTTGCTTTTTAGCCACACATTGCATTGAGTTCGGCATTATTACGCAATGAAATAGCTTTACCGTTAATTGCAATCAAGCCGTCATCCTGAAAGCGCGACATAACACGACTAACTGTTTCAACGGCTAAACCGAGGTGATTGGCAATATCACTTCGTGACATTGTCAATTGAAAGTCCGTTGCTGAAAAACCACGATCTTGGAATCGTTTTGATAACGATAACAAGAAGGTTGCCATTTTTTCATCAGCTGTCTTTTTACCAAGTAATAACATGAGATTTTTATCAGTAGATAACTCTTTGCTTAAACGAGTTAAAAGCTGAATTTGCAGTTGTGGCATTTGCTTGCCAATTTCTTGCAGGTTTTCAAAAGGTAATTCACACACTGAGCTCGTTTCTAATGCTTTCGCATTAGATTGATACGATTGCTGATGGATGGCATCCAAACCAATAAATTCGCCGGGAAAATAAAATCCCGTTACTTGTTCACGTCCATTTACAGCAGAAATTGTTGTTTTAAATGAGCCTGATCGAACGACATATAATGATTTAAATTCACTATCTATTGAGAATAATGAATGAGCTCGTTTGTAACTTTGGCTACGTTTGATAATTTTATCAAGTTGGATAAGGTCACTGTTTTGAAGGCCTAACGGCAAACAAAGGCGAAATAAAGAACAATCTTGGCAAGCAACACGGTGCTCATGCTCAATCTTTGCTAGATCGTTAAATAGCGGCATTACATTAACTAATTCGGCCATCTGACATCCAATTCTGTGAATAAGAGATTATGATACCTCTTCAAACCGCTCTCTGAAACAGTTATTATGCTGTTTTATATTATGAAATCAGGAAATATGATGAGTTCTCGTACTGCCACGGTTACGCGAAACACGCTAGAAACACAAATTGAGGTTAGCATCAACCTTGATGGCAACGGTCAATTTAATGCCGAAACAGGGGTGCCGTTTCTTGATCACATGATGGAACAAATTGCTCGCCACGGTCTTTTTGATATTTCCGTCAACGCGAAAGGTGATCTTCAAATTGATGCCCATCACACCGTTGAAGATATTGGCATCACCTTGGGACAAGCATTTAAACAAGCATTAGGCACTAAAAAGGGCGTCATTCGCTATGGCCATTCTTATGTGCCTTTAGATGAAGCATTATCTCGTGTCGTACTTGATCTTTCAGGTCGCCCGGGATTGGAATTTGCTGTCACATTCACGCGCGATAAAATTGGCGAGTTCGATGTGGATTTGTTTTATGAGTTCTTCCAAGGCTTTGTTAATCACGCCGGCGTTACCCTGCACATAGACTCAATAAAAGGCCGTAATGCACATCATATTGCTGAAACCATTTTCAAGGCATTTGGTCGCGCTTTACGTATGGCGGTTACGCTAGATGAACGTGCTCTTGAACAATTGCCTTCAACAAAAGGTACGCTCTAGTTTTTATCGTATCTAGTAACTCATTTATTACGTAAAATAGTATTTTGAATTGAAATTGATGGAAATTTTATGCGTCACATAGCTGTGATCGATTATGGCATGGGTAATTTACGTTCCGTGTCAAAGGCGTTGGAAACCGTATCTAATGGTATTACTATCGAAGTAACCGCTGATCCTGCTCGTATTTTAGCTGCCAGCCATGTTGTATTTCCTGGTGTCGGTGCTATCCGCGACTGTATTGCTGAACTAGTCCGACTAAATTTGGATGATGTCATTCGACAAGTCATAGCGAAAGGTACCCCATTTCTTGGTATCTGCCTTGGTATGCAAGCCTTATTAACACACAGTGAAGAAAATTCCGGTATAGATTGCCTTGATATTTTTGCTGGCAATGTTCGCCATTTTCGTCTGTTGAGAGTTCAAAATGGCGAACATTTAAAAGTGCCTCACATGGGTTGGAATCAAGTTCATCAAACTGTACAACATCCTTTATGGAAGGATATTGAACAAGATAGTCGCTTTTACTTTGTCCATAGCTACTATGTTGATCCAAAAGAGGATACTGTAACAGCAGCAACCTCAAATTACCCTGACACCTTTACCTGTGCTATCTATAAGGATAATGTGTTTGCAGTACAGTTTCACCCGGAAAAAAGCCAGCATGCTGGTTTAAAATTACTTGAAAACTTTATCGCGTGGGATGGCCACGCCTAAGCTAACTTTGCATTAAATGGAGAAATCTTTATGTTGTTAATCCCTGCCATTGATCTAAAAGAAGGTCACTGTGTTCGTTTGCGTCAGGGACGCATGGAAGATAATACGGTTTTCTCAGTCGATCCACTTGCTATAGCAACAAAGTGGGTTGAAGCCGGAGCTAAACGCTTACATATGGTTGATCTTGACGGTGCCTTTGCTGGTAACCCCGTCAATGCAGATGTTGTTCATCAAATCTGTAAAGCTTTTCCTAGCCTTGATGTACAAATTGGTGGTGGGATACGAGATGAAGATACTATCCAAACCTATTTAGAAGCAGGGGCTCGTTACGTAATCATCGGCACCAAAGCTGTCAATGCACCCCATTTTATTGGTGATGTCTGTGCAGAATTCCCTGGCCATATTATTGTTGGCTTGGATGCAAAAGACGGTAAAGTCGCTATTGATGGTTGGTCAAAATTATCAAACCATGATGTGACAGATATCGCTAAACATTTTGAACAAGATGGTGTCGAAGCTATTATTTACACAGATATTAGTCGTGACGGCATGATGCAGGGTGTCAATCTAGAAGCAACTCGAGATCTGGCGCGAGCGATCAATATTCCAGTTATCGCTTCTGGTGGTGTCACTGATTTAAATGACGTTAAAGCATTATGTCACTATGAAAGCGAGGGTGTTATGGGTGCAATTGTTGGTCGCGCCATTTATGAAGGCACAATTGATTTGGCTGAAGCTCAAGCCTTAGCCGATCGTCTCAACCCACCTATTACGTACTAATGGAATTATCATGGGCTTAGCCAAACGAATTATTCCTTGTCTAGATGTAGATGATGGTCGTGTTGTTAAAGGCGTACAGTTCGTCGATATTCGTGATGCAGGTGATCCTATTGAGGTAGCCAAACGCTATGACCAGCAAGGTGCAGATGAGATCACCTTTCTTGATATTACGGCAACACATCATGATCGTGACACCATGGTTCATGTTGTAGAAGCTGTTGCTAGCCAGGTTTTTATTCCTCTAACGGTTGGTGGCGGTATTCGTACTGTAGATGATATTCGACGAATGTTAAATGCCGGCGCAGATAAAGTAGGAATTAACTCTGCCGCAGTAAAAAATCCAGAATTTGTAAAAGAAGCCGCAGAAAAATTTGGTTCGCAATGTATTGTTGTTGCAATTGATGCAAAACGAGTTTCAGCAATTGGTGAGCCCAACAAGTGGGAAATATTTACCCATGGCGGTCGAACAAGCACTGGAATTGATGCCGTAGAGTGGGCTAAGAAAATGGTCGCTTATGGTGCTGGTGAGATTCTACTAACCAGTATGGATCGCGATGGCACTAAATCTGGCTTTGATCTTGAACTGACACGTGCCGTCAGCGATGCAGTTGCAGTTCCTGTTATTGCATCGGGTGGCGTTGGTGAATTACAAGATCTAACTGACGGTGTAAAGCTTGGTCGAGCCGATGCAGTGCTTGCCGCAAGTATCTTCCACTTTGGCCAACATACCGTACAAGAAGCCAAGGAACAAATGGCCAGCCAAGGCATCGAGGTTAGACTTTAAATGAATTGGTTAGATCAGGTTAAATGGAATGAGCAAGGGCTTATACCTGTTATCACGCAAGAGTTTAACAGTAAGCAAGTGCTCACATTAGCTTGGATGAACAAAGCATCGTTACAACTTACCCATGAAACTGGCCACGCCGTTTAT
>JBFIJJ010000193.1:0-4878 GCA_041600795.1 Methylophagaceae bacterium
CCATCAGACATTAACCACATGCCTAATAAAAATAAGCCTAAACCGCCAATACCAGCACTTATCATTGAAAAAACAGACATGAATTACCTTTGTCATTTTTAAATACATTTCATTCTGATAATACCTGATATTTGAGGAGCTGGTATTATGCTGTTTGAATGTTTTGTTAAGGTTTAGTAGTCATGAAAATCGCGATAATAGTTGCAATGGATCAACAAAGTTTGATTGGTAAAAATAATGATCTTCCTTGGAAGTTATCAGCTGATTTGCAGTATTTTCGCCGAGTGACAATGGGTAAACCGATCATTATGGGTAGAAATACACATGAATCGATAGGCCGACCGTTGCCTGGTAGAACTAATATTATTGTGACTAAAAATAAAGATTATGCGGTTGAAGGTTGCATTGTTGTACACACGATTGAGGATGCCATTAAAGCATGTGGTGATGCTGAAGAAGCGATGGTTATGGGTGGCGCGTCACTTTATCAACAATTTCTACCGTTGGCAGATAGACTGTATTTAACGCAAGTTCATGCCAATCTGGAAGACGGTGATACCTGGTTTCCAGATTGGCAAAAATCTGATTGGCAAGAACTTAATCGTGAAGATCATCCTGCTGATGAAAAAAACGATTATCCTTTCAGTTTTATTATTTATGATCGGTGTTAACGAGGCGTACTCAGAATACGAAGTGCTGCTTGAGTATGCTCTGCCGCTTCGTGACCAAGATCAGTTAAATAGCCACCATCTTCACTATCAACCAAACCTTTTTCATGAAGCCGCTTCATAGCTGAGATCAAACCTTCACGTGCTGTGTGGTGTACTTTTATACCTTCAAGCGTTGTATCTAGGTTATAACGAAGCAAAAGTTCAATTTCATCGACTAGTTCTTGTTTTATTGTCATACCTTCTCTCTGTTTTTATTGTTATAAAGACCTTTAATCCTACTCTTTTTAACTAAAATATCTATAGCGTTTATTGATAATTAGTTACAGCGTTTTAATGGTTTGTTATTGTGCGTCAATTTTAAAATTAATTGTCTGAGTAAACTGATATGCCAACAAACGCGTCTCAACTGAAACAACTATTATTTGATTTACACCAAAACAAACTATTTGAATTGTTTATTATTACTATTATTGTGTTGTCGGCACTTTTAACGGGTGCAAAAACATATGATGTTGGTTCAACAGCAAATATCATCATAAGCTGGTCTGATAATTTAATTACCGTCTTTTTTCTGTTTGAAATCTTAATCAGACTAACGGCAGAGCCTAAATTTTTCAATTTCTTTAAAAAAGGCTGGAATGTTTTCGATTTTATTATCGTAGTAGCTAGCTTGTTGCCCTTAGAAGGCAATGACACGGTATTGCTTGCTCGTTTATTACGTATATTCAGAGTGTTGCGTTTAGTGTCATTGATTCCTGAATTACGTCTATTAATCAATGCGCTATTGAAAGCGTTACCGACCATGGGTTATGTCGTGTTACTGATGTTTATTATCTTTTACATATACGCAGCTATCGGCAGTTTTATGTTTGAACATATAAACAGCGAATTATGGGGAAATATTTCAATTTCAATGTTAACGTTATTTCGTATCGCAACATTTGAAGACTGGACCGATGTTATGTATGAGACCATGACTGAGTTCCCATTAAGCTGGATTTTTTATCTTAGTTTTATCTTTTTAACAGCGTTTGTTTTTCTCAATATGATGATTGGCGTCATACTTGATGTCATGCAAAAGGAACAGGAGCAGTATCAGCGAGATCATGGTGAGGGTGAAGCTGCTGAAGTTCATTGGTTAAAAGAACATGGCGTTGAAATGGAACTTCGCTTGGAACGAATTGAACAGCTACTACTTAAAAATGTTAATGGTGTCACAAAAAATCGTGATTTATAGCCAAATAATTTACTTCAATAGCTAGACGTTGTAATCTAACTGCCTGAATCCTAAATAATTAAGGAGCATGTTATGGAAATTCCTGGAATTGCACCGTTTAGCGGTCAACCAACACTAACAAATCCTTTATCTCAGGAAGCTGAGCTTACAGGACGTCAAACCCAAGCAAAATCTACTAGCGAAACTCAAAGTACTGTAACGGCAAAAGAGCAAGAGTCAACAGAGCTTAGTGTTGATGTTGTTAATGAAGCAGGTGAGACTCAACAAACAGGATTTGATTCAAAAAATCCTGGCGGAACAATTGATATCACAGCATAAGGATATATTAAATGGCAGCACCTCGAATTTCTGATGATCCACTCTATCGTTTATTACGAGATGGAAAAATTGCTGAATTTAATCAGCGAATTGGAGCTGGGGAAACAACGGATCTGACGGGATGTGATTTTAGGCATTTGAATTTACAAGGCCTTATTGCTACGGGACTTGATTTTTCAAACAGTTATTTTCGCCAAGCGGATTTGCGTGGCATTGATTTTTCTGATTGCGGTAACCTAGAAGGTGCCAGTATTCATGCCGCTAAAATATCTGGTTGTTATTTTCCAATTAATATTCGCGCGGAAGAAATTTTACTGTCTTTAGAGCACGGCACTCGCATACGATATGGTGGTTAATTCGCTCCTAAGTTAACTATCATCCGGTTCGCTCGATTTTGTTGGTAAAAAACGAGCACAAAATAGACCACTCTCAAACAATAACCAAACTGGCACCGCTAATAAGGTTTGTGAAATTACATCTGGTGGTGTTAACAACATACCGATAACAAATGCACCAACGATTATGTATGGACGTTTCTCGGTTAAACTTTCAACAGAAGAAACACCTGTCCAGATTAATAACAATGTTGCTATTGGCACTTCAAAAGCCAAACCAAATGCAAAAAACAATTTCAATACAAAATCTAGGTAACTACTGATATCGGTCATCACAGCTACACCCTCAGGTGCCGCTTGCGTTAAAAATCCAAAAATGAGTGGGAATACCACAAAGTAAGCAAACACAATCCCTAAGAAGAACAGCAATGTACTTGCAAGTAATAATGGAAACACCATCTTGCGTTCATTGTCGTATAAACCTGGTGCTATAAATGCCCATAGTTGGTATAGCAAGACCGGTATGGCAAGCATTATGGCAACGCTTAATGTCAGCTTGAAAGGTGTTAGAAATGGCGACGCTACTTCGGTAGCGATCATCGTGCTCGATTCTGGCAAATGGCGAAGTAATGGTTCTGCTAAGAAATGATACAAGTCATTAGAAAAGGGTAACAAACAGGCTGCAATAATCAGTACAGCAACGATGCCACGCAATAGACGGTCTCGTAACTCAATTAGGTGCGAAATCAATGGTTGTTGATTATCCGTTTCCATCGCTATCCTTATCGGGTTTTTTATTGCTGACACTCGAAATAGTGTTATCTATATCTGACACATCGATGGTTTTATTTAGTGCTTGTTTAAGTTCTTCAGCACGTAATTCGCGGGTGATATCATTTCGGATTGATTGTAATGATGCATTGGCTCGACCAACCCACATGCCTGTTACGCGGATTAGTTTAGGTAGGCGTTCGGGCCCAACAACTACTAAGGCAACAATCGCGACGAGTAGTAGCTCCCAAAAACCAATATCAAACATGATTAGTTGTTCGAGTGTTTATCTTTTTCTGTGGAGTGCTGATTAGGAGATGTTTCATCATGGTTTATAGCGGTATCATCATCTTTAACACTATCTTCACCTTCTCGCACAGACTGTTTGAAGTTTTTTATTGCACTACCTAAATCACCACCTAAAGAGCGCAATTTTTTGGTTCCAAACAATAAAATGACAATCACTAAAACAATAAGTAGCTGCCAAATACTAATTCCGCCTAATCCCATAATATGCTCCTAATTAAATCCAGGCATCTTACTGCCACCGAGGATATGAAAGTGTATATGCCCTACTTCTTGACCGCCACCAGGACCAGTATTGATAATCGTTCGGAAACCATTATCAAGGCCTTGGCTTCGAGCTATTTCAGGTAGTTTTAGCGTCATATAGCCCATCAAATCTTGTTGGTTGTCATCAAGGTGATCAAGGCTATCTATGTGAATTTTGGGGATGACTAATACATGTACTGATGCTTTCGGATTGATGTCTTTGAACGCAATTATTTTTTCATCTTCATATACTTTGGAAGATGGAATATCTCCGGCAATGATTTTGCAAAATATACAATCAGTCATTATTTGCTCCTACTGGCTTTTTCATCAATTCCAGATAGTCCAAAGCGGCGATCGAGTTCATCTAGAATCTCTTGTGGGCTAATATTGTTATGGGCTAACAATACTAAACTGTGAAACCAAAGATCGGCAGTTTCATAGATGATTTCTTCACGAATACCACCCTTGCCCGCGATCACTGTTTCAGTCGCTTCTTCACCTAGTTTTTTGAGAATTTTATCGGTGCCAGCATGATACAAACTTGCTACATAAGAACTGTCAGGCTCAGCCTGTTTGCGTGCTTCAAGTACTTCTGCCAGTTTGTTTAACACATCACTCATCGATATATCTCTTTAGGATCTTTTAATACCGCTTCTATTGTTTTCCATTCACTATTTTCAAGTTTTTGGAAGAAACAATGGTGGCGACCAGTATGGCATGCAATACCACCTAATTGCTCAACTTCTAGCAAGATAGCATCATTATCACAGTCTAAACGAATTGATTTAACCAATTGTTGATTGCCTGACTCTTCGCCCTTATGCCAGAGTTTTTGTCTTGATCTAGACCAATAAACGGCGTGGCCAGTTTCATGGGTAAGTTGTAACGATGCTTTGTTCATCCAAGCTAATGTGAGCACTTGCTTACTGTTAAACTCTTGCGTGATAACAGGTATAAGCCCTTGCTCATTCCATTTAACCTGATCTAACCA
>JBFIJJ010000194.1:0-4796 GCA_041600795.1 Methylophagaceae bacterium
CAGATCCTAGAATTGATGCGTTAAGAGCAAAAATGCACTGTATTGAAAACGCCGCCTATACTGAAGATTATTTGAATCCTGATAAACGTTCAATTGCTAACGCATTACAAATCTTCTTTGCAGATGGCAGTAGCTCGGAAAAAATTGCAGTTGAATATCCAATTGGTCACCGTCGTCGTCGACATGAAGGTATTCCTGAATTAGTTAAGAAATTCAAAACCAATTTGGCGCGCCGTTTTCCAGCCAAGCAACAGCAACAAATTTTGGATGTATGTATGCATGAAGCACAGCTATCAGCAATGCCTGCCCATGAATTTGTTGATATGTTTGTTATCTAGATAATAAAAAAAGCCCGTATTAATCAAAATACGGGCTTTTTTATATAAATTACTATCTCGAAATTATTTATGTGAGTCGGATTCTTTATTCATCACTTCTTTAGCCCACAAATCATGATGCTGTTCAGCCCATGCGGTATCAACTTGACCCGTCACCATACCTTCTAATGCACCTTCGGTACCGATAGTTCCGATGTAAATATGACCAAAAGAAAAAGAAATCATGACCAAGGCAGTCACTACATGTAGCAAGTGAGATAACTGAATAATTTCACGTTCTTGGTCAAAGTTTGGAAAATCTAATACCAAGCCGGATAAACATAACGCAACGCCCACTGTTGCTATTGTCCAAAACCACAGTTTTTCACCACCGTTCAATTTTTCAGCGGAGGGATGACTATCACCTATCATGCCACCAAACTCTTTAAACCATTGCATATCAACACGATTAAAGAAATTCAAGCTAAACCAGTTGAATACCATCGCCAATAACGCCACCATGAATACTGGCCCTAAAACATTATGAAACCATTTAGCGATATCAGCATAAGCTGCAAAACCATGATGTCCAAATAGCGGAATCAACACAGCTCGACCATATAATAAACTTAATCCTGTCACAGCTAAAACAACAAATAGTCCGGCGGTTATCCAGTGCAAACGACGTTCATTTAATGTCCAACGTTCGATAGTTTGTCCTGTTCTTGGATGAGTTAACTCAACTTTTCCTCGCCACACATAGAACACAGTTAATACTGCTAATGTAAAGATCAACAAGCCACTACCTATTAGAGCAACAGGTCCATTACGTAATTGACGCCAATTTTGTCCCGAGCCTTGAATTAACTCATTGGTTTCGCGACCTTTGACTGCTGAATAACCATTGGTGTTGTCTCGTACTTGACGCCAATAATCAGCACGAGGATTAGTTTGTTGTGCTTGTTCTTCTGCCGTAGCAAATCCGGTACTAATATAGCCTGTCATTGGTAATAAAAAGATTGCCAATAGCATTGCTATGCCAGTCCACAACATCATTTTTTTTCGTTTTGTAATTGAGCTGTTTGACGACATATCTCTACCCACTAACGATCAGTTTGGACCTGCTTAAAACGTTTAGCTAACACAACTTCACGTTCTTCTGCTGTCAAAGCATGAATATCAACTTTGCCTTTATAAACACCAGGCTCATGTATCGTGACATCAGCATCTTCATAACACGCACTCAACATCAATGTTGATAACAATAAAAGTATAGTTTTCATGATTATTCTTTATATGCTGTATTCCAACCCCAAACTTCAGGGCGACCTTCACGACGCACAACGCGGTTACGGAATAAATCTGAAACCACATCACCATCGCCTGCCAACAATGCCTTTGTTGAGCACATTTCAGCACACAATGGCAATTTACCTTCAGCTAAGCGATTACGTCCATATTTCTCGAGTTCTTCTGCAGAATTATCTTCCTCTGGGCCACCAGCGCAGAATGTACATTTATCCATTTTGCCACGAGAACCAAACGCACCCTCTTGTGGATATTGTGGTGCTCCAAATGGGCACGCATAAAAACAATAACCACAGCCAATGCACATGTCTTTATCATGTAATACCACGCCATCTTCGGTCGTGTAAAAACAATCAACTGGACACACCGCCTGACATGGCGCATCACTACAATGCATACAGGCAACGGAAATTGATTTTTCGCCCGGCACACCATCATCTAATGTCACAACACGACGACGGTTTACGCCCCACGGAACTTCATGTTCATTTTTACATGCGGTGACACAAGCATTACATTCAATACAACGTTCTGCATCGCATAAAAACTTCATTCTAGCCATTTATCTAATCCCCTTATGCGGCACGAATTCGGCAAAGCGACACTTTGGTCTCTTGCATCTGTGTTACGGAATCATAACCATATGTAAATACTGTATTACATGACTCACCTAAGACATGAGGTACAGTACCTTCAGGATAGTTATCGGTTAAGTCTTTACCTTGATAATGACCACCAAAATGGAATGGCATAAACACAACGCCACGGCCTACACGTGGTGTTACAAATGCCATCACTTTAATTGAACCACCTTCTGGCCCATCCACCCATACTTGTTCACCATGTTTGACACCAACGTCATTGGCATCAGCAGGATTAATTTCAACAAACATATCTTGTTGTAATTCTGCCAACCATGGATTTGAACGTGTTTCTTCACCACCACCTTCATATTCCACCAAACGACCACTGGTCATTAATAATGGAAATTCTTTGGTGTGATCGATTGCTTGGATCGAACCATATTGTGTTGGTAAGCGATAAAAACTCTTACGATCCTCATAGGTTGGATATTGTTCCACCAAGTCGCGACGATTTGTATAAAGTGCTTCACGATGAATTGGAACCGGATCAGGAAACTGCCAAACAATCGCACGAGCTTTAGCATTACCAAATGGTGCACAACCATGTTTAATAGCAACACGTTGAATGCCACCTGATAGATCAGTTTTCCAGTTCTTACCTTCGGCTGCGACTTTTTCTTGTGCAGTTAAATCATCCCACCAACCTAGTTTTTTCAACATATCGGCTGTGAATTCTGGATAACCATCTTCGATTTCTGAACCCGCTGAGAAAGAACCTTCTGCCAAGAGGTTATTACCTTCATGTTCCACGCCAAAACGAGCACGGAATGTTAATCCACCTTCAGCCACCGGTTTACTAGTGTCGTATAACAATGGTGTGCCCGGATGTTTCATTTCTGGTGTACCCCAACAAGGCCAAGGCAAACCATAATATTCCCCATCACATGGGCCGCCTTCTGCTTTCAATGTAGTTTTATTGAAAGTATGAAGATTTTCGGACTGTAGTTTCATGCGTTCCGGTGTTTGACCTGTATAGCCAATCGTCCACATGCCTCGATTGAACTCACGGGTAATATCTTCAATTAATGGTTCTTCACCATTAACTTGAATATGTTTGAATAATTGATCTGCAAATCCTAATTTGGTGGCAAATTTATACATGATCACATGATCAGGTTTCGACTCAAACAAGGGGTCAATCACTTTATGACGCCATTGCATAGAACGATTTGAAGAACTCAATGAACCATAGGTTTCAAATTGCGTTGATGCAGGTAACAAGTAAAGATTATCTTGGCGATCACTCAGAACAGCAGAGACTGATGGATAAGGATCAACAACAACCATTAAATCCAGTTTTTCCATCGCCTCTTTCATTTCAGGGCCACGAGTTTGGCTATTTGGAGCATGGCCCCAAAGCACCATTGCCCGGATATTATCGTTTTGTTCAATGTTTTCTTTATCTTCTAAGACGCCATCAATCCAACGTGATACCGGAATACCATTACTATGCATTGGACTTTCTTTTTTGCCACCTTCAGCGTCATATTCTGTTTGATCAAAACGATTTTTTATCCATTCGTAGTCAATATCCCAGACTTTTGCCCAATGTTTCCACGCACCTTCAGATAAGCCATAATAGCCGGGCAATGTATGCGATAACACACCTAAATCTGTTGCACCTTGCACATTATCGTGACCGCGGAAAATATTAGTACCGCCACCAGATACCCCCATATTGCCCAAGGCTAACTGGAAGATACAATAAGCACGGGTATTGTTATTTCCAATCGTGTGTTGGGTACCACCCATACACCAAACAAATGTACCAGGGCGATGTTCAGCCATTGTTTGTGCCGCTTTCAACACATCAGCTTCTTTGGCACCAGAAACACGTTCAACTTCAGCGGGGGTCCACTTCGCCACTTCTTTACGGATCTCATCCATTCCGTAAACACGTTGATTAATAAACTCTTTATCTTCCCAACCGTTTTTAAAGATATGCCATAACATCCCCCAAACAAATGGTACGTCAGTACCTGGACGAATAGACACATAGTGATCAGCATGAGCTGCGGTACGAGTAAAGCGTGGATCAACCACAATAATCGGCGCGCCTTTTTCTTTGGCACGGAAAATATGTTGTAACGATACCGGATGTGCTTCAGCAGGATTTGCACCAATGATAAACACCGCTTTTGAATTGTGAATATCATTGTAAGAGTTAGTCATGGCACCGTAGCCCCATGTATTAGCAACACCAGCTACTGTTGTTGAGTGACAAATACGTGCTTGGTGATCGACGTTATTTGTACCCCACAATGAAGCAAACTTACGGAAAAGATAGGCTTGTTCGTTACTATGTTTAGCTGAACCTAGCCAATACACTGAGTCTGGCCCAGACTTCTCACGAATCGCTAACATTTGGTCACCGATTTCGTTAATGGCTTGATCCCACGAAATACGTTGCCATTTACCTGCAACCTTTTTCATTGGATATTTCAGGCGTTTGTCACCATGGCCATGTTCACGCAACGATGCACCTTTAGCACAATGTGAACCTAGGTTAAATGGGTGTTCAAAGCTA
>JBFIJJ010000195.1:0-4784 GCA_041600795.1 Methylophagaceae bacterium
GCCTGAAAGCCTTCACTTCGGTAGATGGGACAGTCTCGATGTAAAAATGCCACGTTTTCTTTGTAAGTATCAATGCCTACACGACGTAGTTTTAACGATGGAATGAGAACCTTATCTTCGGTCATACCTGAATTCATTAGAAAAACCACATAAATGATATGAGATAGATTTAGGTTATATCGTCAACGATCATATGGTCAACTGAAATCATATAAAAACCAAAAATAGTAAAGTCTAATATTCTATACAGGTAGTACGTTGACTCTTGGTTGAGATTCAATTTGTGTCGAGTAATTCTATCCAATGTTTCACAGGGATAGTTGTGCCCTTGGCAAGATGCAGTTGGCATCCAATGTTTGAGCTAACAATTACATCTGGTTGTGATGCTGTTAGATGAGTGATTTTATTATCACGTAATTGTTTGGATAAATTCGCTTGAAAAATAGAATAAGTACCAGCAGATCCACAACAAAGGTGCGAATCTGTAACAGGGGGTAAGGCGTAACCGAGTTTCTCTAATAACTGTTCGACTAATCCCGGTAATTGTTGACCATGTTGTAATGTGCACGGTGAGTGATAACAAATGTGCTGTTTTTTGACTTTTAACTGAGTTAAATCTTGTGCGATTAAGAACTCAGCAATATCTTTTGTTTTGTGGGCTACATTAACTGCTTTTGCATAATAACTATCAGCTTTATCAAACAATGTCGGATAGTCTTTAACCATAACACCGCAACCGCTAGCAGTAGAGATTATGGTTTCAACACCTGATTCGAGTAAGGCTGACCAATCATCAATATTATCCTTGATTTTATTTAATGCCTGATCTTGGGCAGAAGTGTGCTGATCTATTGCACCGCAGCATTGTTTCTGTGGTGTTTCCAATACGGCATAACCTAATTTAGCTAATATATTTTTAGCAACATGATTAGTATTTGGCGTGAGACTAGGTTGCACACAACCTGTAATAAGTAATACAGCGCCTTTGTCACCAACTTGAGGCACTGTTTTAGATTCAATTTTAGACTGTCGAACTAATGGTGCAACAGCATTGACAAGTAAGGGCGTCGTCAAAAACTTTCTGACACTATATCGTGCTACTTTTTGCCAGATCGGTCGTTTATGTTCTAGAAAGTGCCGCCCAATATCGACTAATTCGCCATATGCGACACCAGAAGGACACGTGGTTTCACATGCTCTACAGCTTAAGCACCTATCAAGGTGTTGCAGGCTACTTTTACTGCTGTCATTTTGTTCAAGTGCTGATTTAATCAGATAAATTCGACCACGAGGTGAATCTAATTCGTTACCCAAAAGTTGATATGTTGGGCATGTCGCTAAACAAAAACCACAATGCACACAGGATCTGAGTATTTTATCGGCTTTTTTACCCTGGCTGCAGGCTAAAAATGTTTGAGGGAGTTTGGTTTGCATTAGACAAATATCCCATTGGGATCAAACACCTGTTTTAAGCCTTGTTCAATACGTTGTTTAAGGAGAGCAGAGCTTGGTTCATTGGCAGGTATTGACGGTGTGACAGATAATGCATAGGCCTTTGGTAATACTCTAAGACTGATTTCACAGATAACTGCGAGTTTGCCACGAGAACCAACTAATAACCTTGCAACATCATAACCCGCAACATTTTTCATAACTTGGCCGCCAAAATTAAGAATTTGGCCTCGACCATCAATGATTCGAATACCAAGCACTGCATCGCGAAGTTGAGCTGAACCCATAGCATAGGCGCCGCCAATGGTTGCATATTCATTATCGTCAATAACAAAGGGTAAAACTTGATCTTTATGAGACAGAATACTTTCAATATCTTTGAGTTTTGTACCTGCTTTAACTGTAATGACAAGTTCCTCAGGATGATAACCAATTAGTCCGGTGTAACATGACATATCTAAGGTGTTGGGATAATCAGACTGCAGTTGACTATTATTGCCAATAATTTGGAGCGGTTTACCTAACAGAATCTGCTTTTGAATATGTTCAATTTGCATGTATTAGAACCTTTCCAGTTCTGGGTGTGGCAGTTCACCATGATGTACATGCATTGCACCGAGTTCAGCACAGCGATGTAAGGTCGGCACAGCTTTACCTGGGTTCAGTAAGCCTTCTGGATCGAATACAGCTTTGATTTGATGAAAAATTTCAAGCTCAGGTCCTGCAAACTGATGACACATCGCATTAAGCTTCTCAACACCAACACCATGCTCGCCAGTAATGCTGCCACCAACATCAACGCAGAGTTTGAGAATTTCAGTACCAAAGGCTTCGGTCTTTTGCTGTTGGTCAGCAATATCAGCATCATACATAATGAGCGGATGTAAGTTGCCATCGCCGGCATGAAATACATTGGCTACCCGCAGGCCATAGTGCTGAGATAAATCACTAATTTTTTCTAATACATCAGCAAGATAGCGGCGAGGTATTGTGCCATCCATACAATAATAATCAGGTGACAATCTACCTACTGCCGGGAAAGCAGATTTTCTTCCCTTCCATAAGGTCACGCGTTCTTTGTCATTCTGAGCAACTTTGAGTGTTGTTGCCGATGTCAGTAGTGCTAATACCGCGTCAAGTTCAGATTGAACCTCTTGTTTTTCACCATCTAATTCACACAATAAAAGCGCTTGAGCATCGCGTGGATAGCCCGCATGAGCAAAATCATCTGAGGCAGTGATTGCAAATTGGTCCATCATTTCTAGACCAGCAGGAATGATGCCGGCCTTAATGATGTTAGATACCGCATTGGCGCAATCCCGTACATTGTCAAAGCCAGCCATAATTAATTGCACGACATCGGGTTTAGGTGTGAGTTTTACGGTTATTTCAGTAATGATTCCCAGCAATCCTTCCGAACCGGTCATTAAGGCTAATAATCCAAGTCCGTCATCATCACGATTTAAAATCAGCTCTTCACCATCGATGGTCAGCATTTTTATAGCAATGATGTTGTGAATGGTCAGACCATATTTTAAACAATGCACTCCGCCAGAGTTTTCTGCGACATTGCCCCCTATAGTGCAGGCAATTTGCGAGGAAGGATCAGGTGCATAGTACAAGCCGAATTGTGCTACGGCTTCACTAATCGCAATATTACGCACCCCGGGTTCGACAACGGCAATCTGCTTCTCAGCATCAACCGATTTGATAGCGGTGAGTTTTGAAAGCCCCAGTACAATGCTGTTGGCTAAAGGAAGTGCTCCGCCAGCAAGGCCGGTACCGGCACCACGCGTCACAATAGGTGTGCGATGACGTTTACAAATGTCGATTACGATTTTTATTTGTTCGATATTTTCAGGTAAAACGACAGCTAACGGTTTCTGGCGATACATACTCAAAGCATCACATTCAAAAGGCCGCGTCATCTCACTGTCAGTGATAACCGTATGCTTTGGAAGGGATTTTAATAATTCTTGAGTAATTAACATAGGTATTATTATAATGAGTTTTTCCTTAAGAACCACAATAATACTATGCAGTCATTTAACCCACCTGTACGTACCTTAATGGGCCCAGGTCCTTCTGATGTTCATCCCCGCGTTTTACAAGCCATGGCGCGTCCTACCATTGGTCATCTTGATCCTGCTTTTATAGGAATGATGGATGAAACCAAACAGGCATTGAAATATGCTTTCAAAACTGAAAATGAATTAACCATGCCGGTTTCTGCTCCCGGTTCAGCAGGTATGGAAACGTGTTTTGCCAATTTAGTAGAGCCTGGCGATAAAGTCATCGTCTGCATCAATGGTGTGTTTGGTAATCGCATGAAAGAAAATGTGATTCGATTTGGTGGTGAAGCCGTTATTGTCGAAGATAATTGGGGCGAGGCCGTATCTGTTGATAAAGTAGAACAAGCACTTAAAAATAATCCTGATGCCAAAATTCTAGCATTTGTACATGCTGAAACCTCAACAGGCGCTCAATCTGACGCTAAGGCGTTATGTACACTTGCCCAGCAATATGACTGTATTTCAATTGTCGATACGGTCACATCATTAGGTGGAACGGAACTACGTGTTGATGAATGGGGTATTGATGCGATTTATTCAGGTACTCAAAAATGTCTTTCGGCTCCTCCTGGCATTTCACCGATTAGTTTTGGTGAACGAGCGATAAAGAAATTGTCAAACCGTAAAACACCAGTGACCAGTTGGTTTCTTGATCTGAATTTAGTCATGGCTTATTGGGGCGAAGGCACTAAACGTGCTTATCATCATACTGCTCCGGTCAACACACTTTATGGTTTGCATGAATCACTTGTCATGTTGATGGAAGAGGGACTTGAGAATGCATGGGCTAGGCACCAACAAAATCATTTAATGCTTAAAGCAGGTTTGGAAGAAATGGGCATTAAGTTTGTTGTCAATGAGCCAGATCGTTTGCCACAATTAAACTCGGTTTGGATCCCAGAAGGTGTTGATGATGCAGCAGTGCGTTCCCGACTTCTCAATGAATATAATTTAGAAATCGGTGCGGGTTTAGGTGCCTTAGCAGGCAAGGTCTGGCGTATTGGTTTAATGGGATTCTCTTCAAGAAAAGAGAATGTACTGTTATGCCTTGCTGCATTAAAACAAGTTCTATAAGCACCGAGTGATCGGGATGTATTTACTCAAGCTGAGTAAATACATCCCAATTGAACTAACTTGGAATAGTGTCACTCAATAAAGCTACTGTTTGACCATTCAAAACTAAAGCTGATTGGTAATCAGTCAGTTTCAAACTAAGCAGCATTATTGCGGTGTTATCTTCGTCCTTAACCCAACGCACAA
>JBFIJJ010000196.1:0-4783 GCA_041600795.1 Methylophagaceae bacterium
CAGCTAAAAAGAAATCAAATTTAACCTATCAGGAGCAATTAGATTTAGCGGCATATCCACAAAAGATCGAAGCATTAGAACAGCAACAAGCTGAATTAATGGCGTTGATTAACCAGCCTGAGTTTTATCAACAATCTCAGGACAAGATAACTAACACTCAAAATGAATTAGCGACACTTAATTCTGAACTTGAACAGGCCTATGAACGTTGGGATGCGTTAGAAGCGAAACAAAACGCAGAATAAACTGTGTGGGTCTTGCCAGTTTTCTCAGAAAGCTGGCAAGTTCTACTCAGTTAGCCTGAATGCCTTGACGAAGTAAGGTCGGGATTTGAGCCGCATCAATCGCTTGGCTGAAATAAAAGCCCTGATAAACATCACATTCATGTTGTTTAAGGAAGGCAAGCTGCGCTTCAGTTTCAACGCCTTCTGCAACAATTTGCAAACCTAAACTTTTAGCCAAGGTGATAATAGCGATACAGATTGCGGCATCATCCTGATTTGAATCACACTCCCCTATAAATAGGCGATCAATTTTGAGTATATCAATCGGGAATTTCTTTAAGTAACTTAAAGATGAATAGCCTGTACCAAAGTCATCAATTGATAATTTAATATTAGTTGCTTTAAGTGCCTTCATTGAGGCAATACTTTGCTCTGTATTGCCTGTTAGCACGCCCTCTGTAATTTCTAACTCTAAAAGTTCGGTGCGAATATCGTATTGTTGTGTAATAGCTTCAACAAAAGGCGCTAAGGATTTATCATGCAAATGACGGCCTGATATATTGATAGCAATAGGTACTAGAGGCAGACCTTGTTGACGCCACTCAGCTAATTGGCGAGTGGTTTCTGATAACACCCATTCGCCCAGTTCAATGATTAAATTTGATTTCTCAATAATCGGAATAAATTCAACAGGTGGAATCAAACCTAAGCTTGGATGCTGCCAACGAATTAACGCCTCAAAACCAACAATCTCATTAGTTTGACAGGCAACTTTGGGCTGATATTGTAAGAACATTTGGTTGTTTCTGAGCGCCTCAGGCAACGCTGATTCATAATGAAATTGTTGCTGTGCACTTGTTTCCATATCCTTGCTAAAAACACGATAGGTGTCACGACCAGCTTCTTTCGCTTGGTACATTGCTAAATCAGCATGTTGCAAAAGTCGGTCAGCGTTGATTTGTCCATCTTTTGATAGTGCAATCCCGATACTGGTTAATACAGTTAACGTGTTGGCTGTTAATTGAACAGGCTTACGCATAATGTCGAGAATTTGCTGTGCTTTGTGTGATGCATCTTGTTCAGAAAGATTACCCGATAATACTACGACAAACTCATCGCCACCCCAGCGGCCAACAAGATCATTTTCACGTGTCACTTCTGTAAGCCTTGAGGCAACGGCACAGAGCAATTCATCACCTGCTTTGTGGCCTAGTGTGTCATTAATCTTCTTAAATTGATCTAAATCCAAGAACATCAGTACGACAGTTCCTGTGGATTTACGATGAAATTTAATGCGCTGTTCGAGGTTACTCATAAAGTAAGTGCGGTTATACAATCCTGTTAGTGGATCGTTATACGCTAGTAACTTCAGACGATTTTGTAATTTAATTTGTTGGGTAATATCACGAATGTGTAATGTATATTCCGTGTTTTTATCTTTGGTGTCAGTGGTCTGGGTAATAACAACCTCTGCAGGGAAGCGTTGCCTATCATAACGTGTTAATTCGGTAACATTGCGCCGTTTTAGTACAAGGCCATCACTTATGCTGAAACCTTGAGATAGACTTTGTAATGCCATTTTTCGTGATTCTTCGGCCATGAATAAGGTGAAAAAATTACGATTTAGTACTTGGTTGTGGCTCACACCAAAACACTGTTGAGCGGCAGGGTTAAATTCTTGAATTTCACCGCGACTATTAATGCTGACAATACAATCCATCGCAGCATCTAAGATTGCACCTTTACGATATTCACTTTGTTTAAATGCTGAAAATGCTTCATCTCGTTGAATAATTTCTTTATTGACTTTATCAATTACAAGATTATATTGCTGGGCAATTTGTCCAACTTCAGTGAAGGGTTCTACGGGCACTTGATGAGAAAAATCCGCTTCTTTTTGTTGATGATTCATTGCAGAAAGTAAATCGAACACCTCTGTTGTGACTTGATGTTCTGCGACATTAAGGCCAATAAGTTCTGATTTTTCAGTGACACGTAATGGATAAAAATGATTGATTAGACGTAAAACGACATAGGCGACAATAAAACTATAACTACCAATAGTGACGATACCTAATACTTGAACTTGGAGTTGTTCCAGCATTGTTAAGCCAGTACCTAATTTCTCAGCATTGCCAAACAATGCAACAGCAAGTGTTCCCCATATTCCGGCAAATAGGTGAACAGGAACAACGCCAATCGCATCATCGATTTGTTTGCGTTCCATCCAACGTTCACCATAGAAAACGATAACACCAGCAACAACACCAATTAACAAAGCTGAAGTAACACTAACAGCGTGACAGTTGGCGGTAATGGCAACTAGACCACCTAAAACACCATTCATGATGTGTACGACATCAATATAGCCATCAGTTATATATTTGAGTGATGTGGCAACAATGCCACCCCAGAATGCGGCGAGACATGTGTTTAATAAAATGGAAGGTACGGCATCAGTCCAACCTAATGTACTACCGCCATTAAAGCCAAACCAACCAAACCAAATTAACATACCACCTAAAATCGCCATTGGTAGATTGCTACCTGGAATCCGTCGATCTATAACATCGTAACGGCCAATACGAGGGCCAATAATTAAAATAGCAGCAAGTGCGACCCAACCACCGACGGAGTGCACAACAGTTGAACCTGCAAAGTCGACAAAGCCTAGTTGTTCCAGCCAGCCGGTGGCCGTACCGGAAATGATGCCTGCCCATGCCCAATGACCAATCCAAGGATAAATTAATAAGGTGATGACGACAGTTAATAGAAGATAACCGTTATAAGTCATACGTTCTGCAACAGCACCGGATACTAAGGTGGCGGCGGTACCACAGAACATCATTTGGAATAAAAATGTTGTTATTAATAGGGGGCTGGCGTCTTGGCCAAACAAAAAATATGAAGTGCCAAATAAACCGGAAAAACTGTCACCAAACATAATGGCAAAACCAACAGCCCAGAATATGGTGCTGGAGACAACAAAATCACTGATATTTTTTGCTGCGACATTAATGCTATTTTTGCTTCTGACTAATCCGCTTTCCAAGCAGAGGAACCCCGCCTGCATGACAAAAACTAGCATGGCGGCACATAAAATCCAAAGAATATCCATAGGTGTACTGAGTCTTTTATTTGTGATTAAGGTTGCATTTATTTATACGCGACAGATTAATAAAAAGCTAGAGCACTTTCTCCTCAGTAGAATTAAATTTATTTAATCCTGATTTTGCAATCTAGCAGGGTCATTTTTATTACAATAAAGATGCAAGTCAACACTATAGCCAACTACGTGATAATTTGTTTAATTCAGACGCAGTATTGAAGGTGGTAGTTTATGGCTTTGAAACTGTTATACATAAGTTTGTTTTGGGTAAAACGAGTTAGGTAAATCTTAAAATTCAATGGTAGCATTGGGCTAAAACCTTTTTCACAGGGAAAAATATAATGACGTGGCTGACAGATTTAATTTCTCAACTCAATTCCATTGTGTGGGGGCCTGCAATGCTTGTGCTTATTCTAGGTACGGGTATTTTTTTAATGCTGGGCTTGAAGCTAATGCCACTGTTAAAACTGGGCTATGGCTTTTCCATGTTATGGAAAGGTCGAGATAAACATCAGCGAGGTGAAGGTGATATTTTACCGTTTAATGCCTTGATGACGTCCTTATCAGCTACGATTGGAACAGGTAATATTGCTGGAGTTGCTACAGCTATTTTTCTAGGCGGCCCAGGTGCATTGTTTTGGATGTGGATGACCGCGCTAGTTGGCATGGCAACGAAATATTCAGAGGCGGTGTTAGCCGTGCATTTTCGTGAAACCGATGAAAAGGGTAATAAAGTCGGTGGCCCAATGTATTACATCAAAAATGGATTAGGCCCTCGCTTTATCTGGTTAGGTACGGCATTTGCTATATTCGGTGCACTGGCAGGATTTGGTATTGGTAATACCATTCAGGCTAACTCCGTAGCAGATGCATTAAATTCCAAATTTGCAATTCCTCACTTAGCAACAGGGCTTGTTATTGCGGTTTTAGTTGGTCTGGTTTTAATTGGTGGAATTAAGCGTATTGCAGAAGTTGCGGGTAAATTAGTTCCGTTTATGGCCATTAGTTACGTACTTGCTGGTGGCTTTATCTTAGTCAGTAATGCATCTTTGTTACCGGCTACATTTTCCTTAATTTTTGAATCTGCCTTTACACCAGTTGCAGCAACCGGTGGTTTTGCCGGTGCGGCTGTCTGGGCTGCAATTCGTTTTGGTGTGGCTCGAGGCGTGTTCTCTAATGAGGCGGGTTTGGGTAGTGCACCTATTGCTCATGCTGCTGCAACTACGGATAGTTCAGTTCGACAAGGTACTATTGCAATGATTGGTACTTTTATTGACACCATCGTCATTTGTTCCATCACAGGTTTAGTTATTATTGTGTCAGGTGTTTGGACCAGTGGTGAAACAGGTGCTACTTTATCATCGTTAGCATTTGAATCTGTGTTACCGGGATGGGGTGGCTATATTGTAACCTTAGGCTTAAGCATTTTTGCCTTCACTACCATTCTTGG
>JBFIJJ010000197.1:0-4708 GCA_041600795.1 Methylophagaceae bacterium
CAACTTTACCGGACGTCACCAGTAAAACTTCAGCTAATAAATGCAGCAAATCATCATCTGCTTGAACATGCACTACTCACAAACCACACCGTTAAATCATTTTCATGAATGAGTTCTTTACTATTGTCTCTGAACTAGAGCGTAGCTTGAAGGATATCACTCAAGCACAATCATTTAATATCTCTATAAATGATCAGCCTATCGATTCAGACTCACTTAAAAACCTAATAAATAGTGTTGTAACTGAAGGCAACAAACATCGTAGTCAAACATGGGCAGCTCATATGACTGGGCCAATCTCCGCGGCAAGCCTATTTGGTCAAATAGTAGCAAGTTTGCACAATGGTAACCTCTTATCTGCGTCACTTTACCCTGTACTTGCCAATATAGAAAAACAGCTATTATCGTGGTTTAGTCACTTATTTCATCAACCCTATGGTCATTTCACTTCTGGTAGCACTTATGGCAATTTAGAGGCACTGTGGCAAGCGAAAAAGCACTCAACAACGTCACGTATCGTCTATGCATCAACAGCAGCACATTACTCCATTGCTAAGGCCTGCCAAATACTCGATCTTGAACTTAGACTGATAGAAACAAATGCTCATGATCAACTCATACCAAATGCTTTAGAAGCAGCCTGCCGCATCCAAACACCACTCGCTATTATTGCTACGATAGGAACATCTGCCGCCGGTGTGATCGATCCAATCGCACAATGTTGTGATACTGCTAAACGTTTTAATGCTTGGTGTCATATTGATGCAGCATGGGGCGGTGCCTTAGCAATATTGCCCGAATATCAGCCGTTATTTAAATTGTGTGGACAAGCCGATTCGATCTGTTTCGATCCTCATAAAGGCTGGCAACAAGCCAAACCTGCGGGTGTATTACTCTACAAGCACGCTATAGAACCAATGATGTCATATGACACTAATTATCTTGAAGCGGCACCTTTGAACACCTTAGTTGGATCGCATGGTGGTGAGCTATTTTTACCCTTATGGTTTGATCTGATCATCAATGGTATTGATGCATTAAGACATCAGGTTCAGCAACGTTTGAAACAAGCTAGTACTTTTTCTAACATGCTTGCTGGCAGAATAGAATTCGAACTGTATCCATCAGAAACTGGAATCGTCTGTTTTGGCCTAAAGTCAATGTCAGCGTTGAACTCGTTAGTTGATCAAGGAATGATTTCAAAGGCCAACATTGCTGGTAAGCCCGTATACCGTGCTGTGTTTACTCATCACAATGTTCTGGCAGAATCCTTATTTAACGAGATTGCTCAGCACCTTTAATCTGCTTTTGTACGCTGTCAAAACGTCGTAACCAAGAAGGTAATGTATTTAATGGTGCTGGCCATTGTTTACTTGCTGCCAAAGCCGCATCTTTAGTAGCAAACACACCATAAATAAGTGCATACCAGTTTCGACCATTTCGCATACTTTCTATCATGGCAATATCGCCGGTCAGTGCATATTTATTGACGAAGTCATACACTTCCTGCTGCTCCCATGAGCCCATTAATTGAAACGTATAATCTGAGCCATGTTGCTGTAATACCCACGGCTCTCTATTTAATTCTGGCAAAGGTGAGGCATCTGTAACTTCGTTCACCACCGGCTGGGGCGGTTCAACCTTAGCAATAGTTTCAGTTATACCCTTATCATTGTTCTCTATATTCTCTACAGGCCTAATATCGGCTTCTGGCTGCGGTGGTAGTTGTTCAACAAGCTCGACTAATTCATTACGAACAGCATCCTGATGTGACATTACTGTATCTTGCTCAACATTAATCTTAGCAATATCGTCTTCTGGTTGAACTACAGTAATATCATTATTAATTTGACTTGCAGTATCAATGTTAAAAAATGTATTAATTTCATTCTGGTAAACAAGTAATAACGCTAAACCTGTAATAACCGAAGCAACACCAAGCCAGCGGAAGTTCAGTATCGAACTTGGGTTAAAACCTGTTATATCTGTTAATCCAGATTTTATTCCTAATAATTTTTGGTGCGCCAATTGATTTACTAATGCGGGGTTGCCACGTGAGCGTTTGTAAAATTTATTTAATTCTTTGTCAGTGAAAATAGCATCACCAATATAACCCGCTTTTGACATCCGATCTGTTAAATAAGCAGCCAACTCATCTCGAGCTAATGCTGGCAGTTCAATGCGCTGAATTCGTGCTTGAACTAACTCTGAGAATTGCAATGGATGAGTTGTTGCAATAATGGCTTGTAGAAGAAATTGCTCATTATCCTGCCAGCTGAGCCAGTGTGATATTTCAGATAAGACCGACGTAGATAAATTCTGTGCATTATCAAGCACGAGGATCGGACGAATATTGAGTTTTCGTAGTTGTTTAAGTCGATTACGAAAATTGTCAGTACGACTTAAATTTGCATCAAGATCATTTTGTTCAACGCCAAGATCGTGCAAACATTTGACTAACATTGTCTCTGACGTTTGATGCAACCGTGCATCAATCATACATAGACGTAACTCATCTCCAGCCCGCGATTCTAGCTGAGTGAGTAATGTCGTTTTACCAAGACCGTGCTCGGCCATTATCAGGCCTATTTTATCACTTGCCCTGACAAGATGAAGTAATAGATTAAGCCGATGTTCTAATTGCCCACCACTATAGTAAAGCTTATTATCAACACTATTACTGAAGGGGGCACATGTTAGTGCGAGCCTAGCAACGTAGGCTGGTTCAGCAAAAGATGTTGGTAATTCACTCATCACATAGCCTCAGCTCTGAGATTGAAAATAGTCTAATGTCGCCTGTAATGCCTCAGCATCATAATCATCAGTTACAATCGCTTTGCCAATATCTTTGAGTAAGACAAGGCGAATACGACCATCTTGTACCTTCTTGTCTACAGCCATCAAATTCATAAATTGTTGCGTTGACATATTTTTGGGCGATTTAATAGGTAGACCAGCAGCTTGAATTAACTGAGTAATGCGTTCGACTTGATCACGGCTTATCCATCCCATACGACATGATAATTCAGCGGCCATAATCATGCCCACGGCAATTGCCTCGCCGTGTAGCCAACTACCATACCCCATACCTGTCTCAATCGCATGCCCAAAGGTATGACCTAAATTTAATAAGGCTCTCACACCATGCTCTAACTCATCACTTGCAACGATATCAGCCTTGTCTTGGCATGAGCGTTCAACTGCTTCAATTAAAGCGGATGTTTTTCGAGCAACCAATGCATCAATATTTTGTTCGAGCCAGTCAAAAAATTCAGGGTCATTGATGATTCCGTATTTAATAACTTCCGCTAGACCTGATGATAACTGGCGTTGCTCAAGTGTATTTAAGGTTGCCGTATCAGCAATCACACATTGTGGTTGATAGAATGCGCCAATCATGTTTTTCCCTAAGGGATGATTAACCGCTGTTTTACCACCAACAGAAGAATCTACTTGTGAGAGTAATGTCGTTGGTATCTGTATGAAAGGAACACCACGTTGATAACATGCCGCTGCAAAGCCCGTCATATCACCAATAACACCACCGCCAAGTGCAATCAATGTAACTTGTCGTGAAAAATGGTTCCGCAATAGAGCATCGAAGATCTGATTTAGAACATCAATATTTTTAAATTGTTCACCATCGGGCAATATCACCGAGTCGCAACGATAAGCTGTCAAATTAGCGAGTACAGTCTCTAAATAAAGTGGCGCTATGGTTGTATTCGTTACAACTAGCACTTCTTTACTCTTTATATGCTGACAAAGTAATGCCTTATCTGAAAGTAAAGCATCACCAATGTATATAGGGTAACTACGATCTGCGAGTGAAACCTGTAATGTATTCATTATTGTGTTGTCTTATTGGCCTAGTTGTTCTAATTGCTTAATTAAGCCGGATACTACATGTTGAATCGATTGTTCGCCAGTTCTAAGCTCAATATCTGCTACATCTTGATATAAGGGTTCACGCTGAGAGAGAATTTCTTTAACACGTTGTTTTGGATTTTCTGTTTGTAATAATGGTCTAGATTTATCTTTGGCAGTTCTTCTCAACAATTGATCTACCGATGCTGATAAATAAACTACATGGCCTCGCGAGCGTAAAACACGACGATTTTCTTCGGAAAGAACAACCCCGCCACCTGTAGCTAGAACAATATCTTTAAGTCCTGTTAACTCATCAATAATTTTCTGCTCACGAATCCTGAACCCTTCTTCGCCTTCCATCTCAAATATCCATGAAACTGAAACGCCAGTTCGCTTTTCCAACTCTTTATCACTGTCATAAAAATCTCGACCAAGTGATTTAGCGAGTTGTTTACCAACGGTCGACTTACCGGCTCCCATTGGCCCAACTAAAAAAATATTGCCGGATATCACGTGATAATTATCTCATTTCTCTATTACTATGGCGGATAAAAAAGCCGGATCATTTGATCCGGCTTATGTTCTTTACTGAAATTATTTTTAACTAAAAACTAAGATTATCTTTGATGATCTTAGGCGTTACAAAGACCAGCAATTCACTCTTATCATCTTGTCTTGATGTAGTTTTAAAGAGGAAACCGACATAAGGTAAATCACCAAAGAATGGCACTCGTGTAGAGCCATCGATCGTTCTTTGTTCATAAATACCGCCTAGAACAACTGTTTCACCGTTATCAACTAAAACTTGTGTTTTGACACTTCGAGTATCAATACTTGG
>JBFIJJ010000198.1:0-4706 GCA_041600795.1 Methylophagaceae bacterium
GGGCCTGACTAATTTCAATATCACTTCTGAACCATCAACTAAACGAGCGGCATGCACTTGGGCAATAGATGCCGACGCTAAAGGTGATTCATCAATATGACTGAATATGTCATCTAAACTGGCTTTACCATAGGCTTGTTCGATAATGGCTAATGCTTGTTCATTAGAAAATGGTTCAACTTGATCTTGTAGTTTAGCCAGTGAGTCAGCGATATCATCTGGCAATAAATCCCGACGGGTTGATAGGATTTGACCAAATTTAACAAAGATCGGACCTAGATCTTGCAGTGCAAGTCGTAATCGTTCTGAACGTGACTGATCGCTTTTATGACGCCAGCGATAAGGTGACAGCATGCTGATATAACGAAGCGGACGTAATAGATGTGTTGCTTGAATAAAATCATCTAAACGGTGTTTGGCTAAGACATGATTGATCTGGATAAGCCGAAATATCTGCCTTAATTTCATGAACGTTTATCCCATAATCGCTGTATACGTGCTTCAATTCGGTCAGTGTCTGCACGTAATTTATCTATGTCAGATAAATAGTCATTTATTTCAGATTTATCTGGTAACAGGCGACTTTCTTCACGTAAATATTCCGCTAGTGAAAGTTGTAGTGATTGATGTGTATCAGCCAACCATCCTGTTAGAGTTCTAATGCCATGTGCAATAGGGTAGGCCAAAGTATCGCCAGTGACTCTGGCTATTTGAGCTTCCCAATCAAAGTCAAAACCTTGTAGAAAATCCTGTAGCTGCTTTGCAAATTGAACATTACCGTGAATGGTAATGTCGCTAGAAAATAAACTATCAGGATCATGACTTAACTTAAGTAAGGTCAAAGCCTTTGCCGAAATCGTTAAATCTGCATCGTGTTCGCCGTTTGCCGATAGATGGATGTGTTGTCCATCAATACGTACACAGATTTTTTGCTTGAGATCGGTAATCTCAATAATGATACGACGTTGATCATAATCTTCAAGTTTAAGCTGTGATTCAGGATCGACAGCCAGTGCTGCATTGAGCGCAAATTCAATCGGCTTCAAAAAAGTACTCATCGTGATTTAAAACTTATAACCACTATGCAGGGCAACGATACCAGCACTCATATTATTAAAATCGCAACGTTCAAAACCAGCATCAACCATCATTTGTTTCATGGTTTCTTGATCAGGATGCATACGAATTGATTCAGCTAAGTAACGATAGCTATCTTCGTCATTGGAAAATATTTTGCCAAGTTTAGGTAATAACTTGAATGAATAGGTGTCATAGAGTGGAGCCAGCCAGTCAGCAGGTTTAGAAAACTCTAATACCAAAACCTGACCACCGGGTTTCAATACACGATACATTGAACGAAGTGCCGCATCTTTATCGGTTACATTTCGTAGGCCAAATGCAATGGTAATACAATCAAAGGTGTTATCTGGAAAGGGCAGACATTCAGCATTGGCTTGCACATAGTTGATATTACCAACAACACCATCATCAGTAAGGCGATCACGGCCAACATTAAGCATGCTAGCATTGATATCAGCTAATACGACTTTGCCAGTACTGCCCACTAATTTTGAAAACTTTAATGATAAATCACCAGTGCCGCCGGCAATATCAAGTACTTTTGCACCACGACGAACACCGCTAGTGTGAATAGTAAAACGCTTCCATAAACGATGAATGCCCATCGACATCAGGTCATTCATCAAATCATATTTATTGGCAACAGAGTGAAATACCCCTGCAACATGTTTGACCTTTTCTTCTACAGGTACTTCTTTGTAACCAAAGTGGGTTGTTTTTTTATCTTCCACAGTGTTTGCCTTATTAGTGACGTTGATAACCAGCAGCTTCAAGACGATTTAAATAATCTTGCCAATGTTCATCTTGTTCAGTTGCAAGTTCGTATAAATAGTCCCATGAAAATAAGCCACTGTCATGGCCATCATCAAAGTAGATTTTGATTGCATAATTGCCAGTTGGTTCAATCTGAGTGATAGCAACTTGTTCTTTATTGGTCTGTAGCACTTCTTGACCATGGCCGTGACCGCGCACTTCAGCCGATGGCGAATAGACACGTAGATATTCTGCTGACAACAGATAGCGAACGTCACCATAAACCAATTCAAGCTGTTTCGAGTGTTTATGCAGAACGATCTCTGAAGGATAATTTGTATTTGCCATTAGCTGTTGCCTAGAAATTAAAGGATATAACGTGAAAGATCTTCATCTTGAACCAAGTTGGACAGTTGTTGATTAACATAATCAGCATCGATAGTAATGCAACCATTATTTTCATCTGCATCATATGAAATTTCTTCAAGCAGTTTTTCTAACATGGTATGCAAACGCCGAGCACCTATATTTTCTGTTTGCTCATTAACTTGTTCAGCGAGTTCAGCAATACGACGTAATCCTGGTTCGCTGAAATTTAAGGTCACACCTTCGGTAGCTAACAGAGCATTATATTGCTCGGTTAATGATGAGTCTGGTTCAGTTAAAATTTGAACAAATTCATCAGCACCTAAGGCATCAAGTTCGACTCGAATTGGCAAGCGACCTTGTAATTCAGGAATCAAGTCAGAAGGTTTACTTAAGTGAAAAGCACCTGACGCAATAAATAAAATGTGATCTGTTTTTATCATGCCATATTTAGTTGAGACGGTACTGCCCTCAACTAGAGGCAATAAATCGCGTTGAACACCTGCGCGCGACACATCACTACCACCACCTTCAGTACCACTACGGTGGGTGATTTTATCGATCTCATCTAAAAATACGATACCGTCTTGTTCAACAGAATCAATTACCTGAGATTTGAGATCGTCTTCATTAATTAATTTGGCAGCTTCTTCTTCAGCAAGTGCACGCATTGCCTTAGCGATAGGTAATTTACGTGTTGCTTTTTTTGACGATCCCATACTTTGAAACATGTCTTGAAGCTGGTTGGTCATTTCTTCCATGCCCGGCGGTGACATTATTTCAATGCCGACACTAGGCGCGTTGAGTTCTAATTCAATTTCACGATCATCAAGAGCGCCTTCTCGTAACATTTTGCGGAAACGTTGGCGCGTATTGGATTCATCGTCGAGCGATTCATCTCGTGCTGGTCGCAATAAGGCATCTAAAATACGTTCCTCAGCCGCATCTTCAGCACGTGTCTTGACCGAAACATATGCTTGTTCTCGCAGACGTTTCATTGCTGTTTCAGCAAGATCGCGAATGATGGATTCAACATCACGTCCAACATAACCGACTTCGGTAAATTTAGTTGCTTCAACCTTAATGAATGGTGCATTTGCTAAGGAGGCTAAACGTCGTGCTATTTCAGTTTTACCGACACCGGTTGGACCAATCATTAAAATGTTTTTAGGTGTGATCTCATGCTGTAGTTCAGCCGATAGTTGTTTGCGACGCCAACGGTTGCGCAAGGCAATCGCGACTGCTTTCTTAGCAGCACTTTGACCAATAATATGTTTATCTAATTCGTGGACTATTTGTTTAGGTGTTAATGCTTGCATAGTGGTGTTATGACTTACTTTCTAATGTTTCAATAGTGAGATTAGTATTGGTATAGATACAGATCCCTGCAGCAATATTAAGACTCTTTTCGACGATATCACGTGCGCTTAAATCCGTGTTCTCAATTAATGCTGTGGCAGCGGATTGGGCAAAAGGTCCGCCAGAACCAATCGCCATAAGACCATTTTCCGGTTCAATAACGTCGCCATTACCTGTAATGATAAAAGAAGATTCACTATCAGCCACAGCTAATAGGGCTTCAAGACGACGCATCATACGATCTGTACGCCAATCTTTCGCTAACTCCAACGCACTGCGTGTTAAATTACCTTGATGTTTTTCTAATTTGGCTTCAAAACGTTCAAACAGGGTAAAAGCATCAGCAGTGCCTCCAGCAAAACCGGCTAATACATTGTCACGGTAAAGTCGACGAACTTTGCGTGCGTTGCCTTTCATAATAGTGTTACCAAGACTGACTTGGCCATCACCGCCGATCACGACTTGACCGTTTCGACGATAAGATATGATGGTAGTACCGCGGTACTGCTCCATGAATTGAGACTCCCAATAGTTACAATAATTATAGATTGAGCGCTACTTACATAGAATCATATATGCAAGAATTAGCGCAGACTAGTATACTATGCACGGATAACAAGCGCAGTGATTCTTACGATCTTCTCCTGTGTTAGTACTCTTGATAACATTCAGCACTATTTAATCAACATTAGTGTTGACATTATGTGCAGATATGCGCAAAATGCGCTGTTTTAGTGGAGGGGTTCCCGAGCGGCCAAAGGGATCAGACTGTAAATCTGACGGTTCCACCTTCGGAGGTTCGAATCCTCCCCCCTCCACCATTTATATTTTTAGAGTTGAGATTTGTGTTAGCGGGTGTAGTTCAATGGTAGAACTCCAGCCTTCCAAGCTGATCACGTGGGTTCGATTCCCATCACCCGCTCCATTTTGCGTTGGATTTGGCCCGCATAGCTCAGTCGGTAGAGCGCATCCATGGTAAGGATGAGGTCATCAGTTCGATTCTGATTGTGGGCTCCACAGTGTTTGTTTATTTAGACAAGACTAATCTTGTCTTTTTTGTTTTTGTTATAAATTGATAATATTGACGGGGAGACTGGTCATGTCTAAAGAAAAATTTGAAAGAACGAAGCCCCATGTAAACGTGGGCA
>JBFIJJ010000199.1:0-4662 GCA_041600795.1 Methylophagaceae bacterium
TAAACCGACATCTTTTGCAGCATGGATGATACCTTCGGCGATCAAATCACAGCGGACGATTCCACCAAAAATATTGACCAAAATTGATTTTACTTTCTTGTCCGACAAAATGAGTTTGAATGCCTCGGCGACTCGATCAGCTGTTGTGCCACCACCCACATCGAGGAAGTTAGCAGGTTCTCCACCTTCTTTTTGAATCAAATCCATGGTTGCCATCGCCAATCCAGCACCATTGACCATGCAGGCAACTTGACCATCTAATGTGATGTAATTCAGACCAAATTTTTGTGCGATAACTTCAGCATCATCTTCTTGTGTTGGATCAAACATCGCTGCTAATTCAGAATGTCTAAACAAGGCGTTATCGTCCAAATTTAACTTAGCATCAACGGCCAATAATTCATCATGACCTGTTACGACTAAAGGATTGATCTCCACCAAACTAACATCATTCTCGGTGAATAAACGATACAAACCTTGCATAACGGTTTGCAACTGTTTGAAGGTATTACCACTTAATCCAAGAAAAAATGCGGCGCGACGACATTGATATGGCTGTAGGCCAACGACTGGATCAACAATCAAGTTCAAGATGGCATCAGGTGTTTCTTCGGCAACCGTTTCTATATCCATTCCACCTTGAGCTGAAACCATAAATACAACACGTTCGGAAACGCGATCAACCAATACCGCCAGATATAACTCGCGTTGGATATCAGAAGGTTGTTCAACCAATACTTGGTGAATTGGAAGACCATCAGCCGTAGTTTGATGTGTCACTAATTTCTGGCCGATCATATCGTAAGCAGCATCAGCAACAGCATCAAGTGAGTCAACAACCTTTACACCACCCGCTTTACCACGCCCACCAGTGTGGACTTGAGCTTTGACAACCCAACGATTACCACCTAATTGTTCTGCAGCTTGTCTCGCTTGAGAACCATTGGTAACAGCTTGTCCATGCGGAGTAGCAATACCGTACTTACTAAAAAGTTGTTTAGCCTGAAATTCGTGCAGGTTCATGTTATTTATGTGCCTTAAAGTTCATCTTTACTAATGTCCAACTACAGTCAGATTTAAAAACAGTATATTTTCTCGCAATAGAGCGATAATTACCATCGCTAGCCATGATATAGTTCGCTTCACCAGTTTAATAAAGAGAAAAAACATGATCCCGCTTTACCCAGAGATTGAACCATTTGCATCCCAACTAATTAAAATGGAATCACTCGGTAACAATCGTCATCACGAAGTATATGTTGAACAGTGCGGTAATCCTGAAGGTATACCAGTAGTTTTTCTTCATGGCGGTCCTGGCTCAGGATGTCGCCCTATGCATCGACGCTATTTTGATCCCAAAAAATATCATATTGTGTTGTTTGATCAACGTGGTTGCGGTCGCTCACTTCCCCATGGTGAAATTGCGCACAATGACACTGATTATTTAGTCTCTGATATGGAGACCATTCGTCAAAAATTAAATATTGATAGTTGGGTTGTTTTTGGTGGCTCATGGGGGGCAACACTTGGTTTAGTTTATGCTCAAACTCATCCTGATAAAGTCATGGCTATGATTTTGAGAGGTGTTTTCCTTGGCAGACAACAGGATATCGATTGGGTTTATGCCGAAGGTGGCGCATCTAAATTATTTCCAGATGCTTGGCACACACTAATAAAACACCTACCCGCATCTGAGCAAAAAACGCCGTTGTCATATTACTATCAAATGTTGATTCAAGATGATGAACTGCAGCAAATGAACACAGCGAAAACATTGCAAGCATGGGAAAGTACCATCGTTACCCTGCGGGACTATGAATACAAACCAGATACGATGGACGATCCTTCACCGATTGCCCATTCCCGTATTCAGCTCCACTTTGCTTTAAATCACTGTTTTATCCAAGACAAAGCTATTCTTGAAAATATTGATTCCATAAGAGCAATACCCTCACTTATTGTTCATGGGCGATACGATATTGTGTGCCCCGTTCAACAATCATGGGAGCTTAAACAAGTCTGGCCTGAAGCCGAGTTATCGGTTATTCCATTAGCTGGTCATGCAGCAGGAGAACCAGCCATAATTGATGCATTGGTAAAAGCCACGCGTAAGATGGCTAAATTATTAGCATGATTGCATTATTACAGCGTGTCACTAAAGCTGATGTAGTGGTAGATGGCACTCAAATAGCGCAGATCAATCAAGGATTATTAGTCTTGATTGGAATTGAACGTGGCGACACTAAAATAACAGCGGATAGATTACTTCATAAAATCTTAGGCTATCGTATGTTTAGTGATGAAAACGACAAAATGAATCTGTCTGTTATTGATATCAACGGCGGCTTATTGCTTGTTCCACAATTTACCTTAGCCGCCAATACTGACAAAGGTATGAGACCCAGCTTCACCCCAGCCGAAGAACCTAGTCAAGGTAATATATTATTTGACTACTTATGTCAGCAAGCAAAAGACACTCATTCAGAAGTTCAAACAGGTCACTTTGGTGCTGATATGAAAGTGTCATTAACCAACGACGGACCAGTCACTTTTTGGCTGCACGTTAAACCCGATATTTCAAAGGAACCACAGCATGGCTAAGTTTTTCATCGGCCTATTACTCATCGTAATCACTATTATTGCCCTGATGTTTGTTGCGAAAGATCAACAATTACAACCGGCACCAATGCCTTGGGATGTCACAATCATGCCGGATGGTAATCCGGCTATCTTTACAATTCATTTAGGCCAAACCAGCTATAAACAGGCTCAAGAATTCTTGCATGAATATGGCAAAACCGCTGCCTTCACTGAAGCTGACAAAGCGTCTACTGTTGAAGCATTTTTTAATAGCATTCATCTAGGTGGGCTTGATGCCAAATTAGTGCTTAATTTAGCGGTACCACAACAACAAATTGATATTATGCTGACTCGTGCAGCACAAGCACGAATACAACCAAGTGGTGCTCGTCGTTACGAGCTTAGCAATGAAGATAACGCTGATTTAATCAACGCCAAGATAATTGCTATCACCTACATTCCTTCTGTGCGTTTATCTCAAGATATGGTTAAATTTCGCTTTGGCGATTCGACAAAAATTGAACATGATGATGAAACGAAATCCGAACTATGGTTCTATCCTGAAATTGGTTTAAGTGTCAGGTTTAAAGAAGGCGAGAAAACTATCTTGCAGTATCAGATGATCAACAACTGAACAATTACTCTTTATCAATAACAAATTGACTTAATTGTTCAAACTCTAGTGGTCGACTAAAGAAATAACCTTGGACTCGATGACATTCATGTTGCTGAAGAAATGCAAGTTGCTCAGCAGTTTCGACACCTTCAGCAACCACATCTAGCTCCAATCGTTTAGACATTGCAAGAATCGCATCAACAATTGCTGCATCATCGCTATCTACATTAACATCACGCACAAAAGAGCGATCAATCTTCAATACATCAAGTGGAAAACGTTTTAAATACGATAATGATGAGTAGCCAGTTCCAAAGTCATCAATAGCCATCGTGATCCCCATATCGCTTAGTTCCGTCAATGTTGCAATCGCCAGTGCCGCATCATCCATCAATATACTTTCTGTAATTTCCAGTTCTAAATTTTCTGCTGGCATACCCGTTTCAACAAGTGTTTGTCGTACTGACGATGCTAATTGTCCACCATGAAACTGTCGTCCTGACAAATTCACAGCCATCTTAAAATCAGGTGGCAACTTATCTTTTAATGCCATATAGGCCTGACATGCTTTTGTCAGAACAGCTTCGCCAACCTCGCTGATTAAGCCAATATCTTCAAGTATTGGGACAAATCGTGCTGGTGAAACGTCACCCCATTGTGAACTAGTCCATCTTAATAGCGCTTCAGCACCTGCTATTTTTCCTGTCACTAAATTAATTTGGGGCTGGAAGTGTAAACCAAATTCGTTAAGTTCAACGGCTCTTCGTAAACTTGTTTCCATCGCTAAACGTTCTGCAGCCTGAGCATTCATTTCTGCAGAATAGAATTGGAAGTTATTACGACCATTTTTCTTGGCGTGGTACATCGCCGCATCAGCATTTTTGATCAAGGTTTCAACATCACGACCATCAGCAGGAAATAGACTGATCCCGATACTTGGACTGATATTAACTTCAGTGCCATCTAACATATATGATTTTGTTATCGCTAACGAGACTTTTTCAGCAACTTTGGCAACAAATTGGGCTGAACGAATTTCTTCTAATATGATCGTAAATTCATCACCACCTAGACGTGCAACAGTATCTCCTTCACGCACACATGTTCGTAATCGTTCCGCAACTTCGCAAAGTAAGTTGTCCCCAGCTTTATGACCAAGCGAATCATTGATATGTTTAAAGTGGTCTAGATCCAAGAAAAACACAGCTAAGCGAGTGGAGTTTCGGTTTGCTTTATGAACAGCATGATCAAGACGGTCATTAAAAACACCTCGATTCGGTAGCTCAGTTAATACATCAAGACTAGCTAGTTTCCGTAGTTTCTCGTCATTTTCACGTTGCAGTGTTATATCTTCATATAACCAAATTGAACCATTTTCAGGATTGTTAGGATCAATCGCTTTGCTCGATAATGAGCACCAGAATTTTTCACCATTTAGTCTAACTAACTGAACTTCACCTTCATAA
>JBFIJJ010000200.1:0-4615 GCA_041600795.1 Methylophagaceae bacterium
ACTGGAATTCGTTTAATTGGTCCAAGACCTGAGTGGGCCAGAACAACAGGCGGTGAAGCAGGTCTTCATCCTTCCAATATCCATGATAATGCTTATGCAGTTGGTACCATTGATTTCACCGGTGATATGCCTGTGATTTTAGGGCCAGACGGGCCTTCTCTGGGTGGTTTTGTTTGTCCTGCAACAGTGATAACAGCAGAATTATGGAAGCTAGGCCAACTTAAAGCGGGCGATACTGTTCGTTTTATACCTGTTTCACTATCAACCGCGGTGGCATTAGAAAAAGATCAAATTAACTCGGTTCAGTCACTCACTAAGAGTGTAGTTGAAGCGCCATCAGTTGAAATCAGCACGCCAATTTATGATTCAATTCCGGCTGATGAGACCAGTGAAGCTGTTACATATCGTGTCGCTGGTGATCATTATCTGTTAGTCGAATACGGACAACAGATCTTAGACATAAACCTGCGTTTCAGAGCTCATGCACTGATGTTGTGGTTACAACAAAACAATGTTGATGGCATTCTTGAACTCACGCCGGGCATTCGTTCTCTGCAAGTGCATTACAACAGTTTAGTTTTGAATCTTGATGACTTGATCGTCATTCTCAAACAAGCTGAGCAAGAATTAAAAAATATCGAACAATTAGAGGTGCCTGCACGTATCGTTCATATCCCCATTTCTTGGGACGATGAGGCGTGTAAGTTAGCATCAGAAAAGTATATGCAGTCGGTTCGGGCTAATGCGCCATGGTGCCCTGATAATATCGAATTTATTCGTCGCATCAATGGCTTGGCATCAGTTAATGATGTTAAAAAGATTGTATTTGATGCGAGTTATCTCGTTTTAGGATTAGGCGATGTTTATTTAGGTGCCCCTGTCGCGACACCGATGGATCCGCGTCATCGTCTAGTTACCACAAAATATAATCCTGCACGGACATGGACCGCTGAAAACTCAGTCGGTATTGGTGGTTCATATCTGTGTGTTTATGGGATGGAAGGACCGGGCGGCTATCAGTTTATCGGTAGAACCTTGCAGATGTGGAACCGTTATCAACAAACGACTGAATTTACTAAACCATGGTTGTTGCGTTTCTTTGACCAAATCCGTTTTTATGAAGTCAGTGGTGATGAGCTCAAACAAATCCGTCGAGATTTTCCGCAAGGAAATTACCCACTGAAAATTGAACAAACCAGCTTTAGTTTGAAAAAATACAACGCCTTTATTGAACAGAATCAATCGAGTATCGATAGTTTTAAAGCGACAAGAGAAGCGGCTTTCGAGGCTGAACTTCAACACTGGAAAGATAACGGATTACTACATTTCGATAGTGAACATGCTGTTTTATCATCACTTGATGAAGAAGAACTCTTAGACGATAGCTGCATTGCAGTTGAGAGTCCAATGAACTGTAATCTTTGGAAAATTGAAGTCGAAGAAGGTGATGTCATTAAGGAAGGCGACACCTTAATGATTCTGGAAGCGATGAAAATGGAAATACAGCTGATGGCGACACACAGCGGCACAGTCAAGAAGATTACGCGTGCAGCTGGGTCACAACTGAATGCGGGTGATCGTTTAATTGTGTTGGAGGTTGAGTAATGGATATCAACACATTAAATATGACTATTCCGGCAATAAAACAGGCCTATCAGAACGGTGAAATAACGCCTCAAGCCCTAATTGAACAGTTATTAGCCTATAGCGAAGACTATGATGATCACAACATCTGGATTTCGCGATTAAGGATTGAACAAATTCAGCCCTACCTTGATAAATTGGCAGATTATTCTGTTGATGAATTGCCGTTATATGGCATTCCATTTGCGATAAAAGACAATATTGATTTAGCGGGTGTAGCAACTACAGCAGCGTGTGCAGATTTTAGTTATGTACCAGATGAGCATGCACACGTAGTTGCAAAGTTGATTGAGGCTGGTGCTATTCCACTTGGAAAAACCAATTTGGATCAGTTTGCGACGGGCTTGGTAGGTGTCAGATCACCTGAACCGTGGGGAGCATGCAAAAATAGTATTAATCCTGAGTATATTTCTGGCGGTTCCAGTTCTGGTTCAGCTGTAGCTGTAGCATTGGGATTAGTCAGTTTTTCTTTAGGAACCGATACAGCAGGTTCAGGTCGAGTACCGGCTGCCTTTAATAATCTTATCGGTTTAAAACCAAGTAAGGGGCTATTAAGCACTCGTGGCGTAGTGCCTGCATGTCGTAGCCTTGATTGTGTGACTATTTTTACTAGAACAACTGATGACGCAAACTCTGTGTTTGAGGTCGCAGCTGATTTTGACCCTAACGACGCCTACGCCAGACCTAACCGTGATACTAATAAACGTAATTACGGCAACATCGAACAGCCAACGTTTCGTTTCGCTACGCCGCAACAGGATCAACTTAATTTCTTTGGAAATAAGGAAGTAGAAGCAGGCTTTAAGCAGGCAATTGAAACGCTTAAGGCTTTAGGTGGCACACATGAAACCATCGATTTTTCACCGTTTTTAACCGCGGCGAGATTACTTTATGACGGCCCTTGGGTGGCTGAAAGACGAGTGGCAACGGCTGGCGTTGCTCCGAAGTCAATGTTGCCAGTGATTGCGAATATTCTAGAAACGCAAAAAGATGCGTTGGCTGATGACCTGTTTAAAGCACAGTACAAATTACAAGCCTGCTATCAACAAGTACAGCCAGTATTAGCGGACTTCGATTTCATCCTGACACCAACAGCAGGAACAATCTACACGATTGAACAGGTGCAAGCTGATCCTATCCAGTTAAACAGTAATCTAGGTTATTACACTAACTTTATGAACCTGCTTGATTGTAGTGCTATTGCAGTGCCAGCAGGCTTTACGCCAGATAGTTTGCCCTTTGGCGTGACGTTGTTCTCAAGGGCATTTAGCGATACGCGCTTATTATCGTTTGCCAATCTGTTTCAACAAACCTTGAAGTTAGCTTTAGGTGCCTCAGACCACGAATTGCCAGAATCACATCAAAAAAATAGTGGCGTGATGGACACCGTTGAAGTGGTTGTTTGTGGTGCTCATCTTGATGGCTTGCCTTTAAATTGGCAGCTAACAGAGCGTGGCGGCAAGCTTGTTAGAAAAACACATAGTTCCGCTAACTATCGATTATATGCCTTGGCAGGAGGGCCACCCTACAGACCAGGAATGATCCGAGATGAACAAAATGGTCAACAAATTGAAGTTGAGGTGTGGTCTTTACCGACAGCAACATTGGGATCATTTGTGGCAGGTATTCCAGCGCCCTTGGGTTTAGGAAAAGTCGAATTGGAAGATAAGCGTTGGTACGTAGGATTTATATGTGAATCTTATGGACTCGAAGCAGCAACAGATATTACGCATAAAGGTGGATGGCGTAACCATATTTAAATGTTTTTATGGATAAGACAACGGCGTCATTTCCTCTAGAAATGTTTTTTTTTGAAACCAGCAGGCAACGGAAATCATATGTCTGTTTAAATTTTTAGGGAAACTACTTGGAGAGTTAAAATGAAAAAATCGATTACATCAATTTTGGTGGCATCATCATTGTATGCAGCGGCACCAATGGCTCATGCAGAAGGTGCATTTGATACTGAAAACTTCAGTGCCAATATTGCTATCACATCTGATTATATTTTCCGTGGCGTATCATTATCAAGTAATGATCCTGCTGTTAGTGGTGGATTTGATTGGGGCTATAACGGCTTTTATTTAGGTACATGGGCAAGTTCAATTACAACTGTACAAGACGAATCATTTGAAATTGACTATTACGGTGGTTATGGTGGTGAAATCAATGGTATCTCATACTCATTAGATTACATTTATTACGACTATCCGGGTGATTCTGGTACAGCAGGTGATTTAGCCTATTATGAATACGGTGGTTCATTAGGTTATACATTTGGTGGTGATCTTGAGCCAACAATTGGTGTGTCTGTAATGCATTCACCTGATTTCTATTTTGAAACGGGTAGTGCTACCGCAATTGAAGCCTCATTGGATCTGAGTTTACCTGCAGGCTTTGGCTTAGGTGTTTACTACGGTAACCAAGATTTAGAAGAAAGCGTATATGGTATTGATGGTTATGATTACTACGGTATTACGTTGTCTAAATCTGTTGGTAAATTTGACCTAAGTGTTAGTTATGCTGATACCGATAGTGATGGTGAAACTTTCCAAACGTTTGATACTGGCGAACTATACTTCACTATTGGTGCTTCTATCTAATAACTGAGTTCACAAACTAAGTTAGTTAATTATAAATAAAAAGGCCCTAGATTATGTAGTCTGGGGCTTTTTTTAATGATGTAAATTAAGGATAAATCAATGAACTTATCGCTATTACCTTAAGTCCATATTGGACGTAAGTGTTTCCAGAGTCGTTGTTATGGAAAATAGTAATCAAATTTATAGAAAAAATAATAGGCGAGTAGAAGAGCGCCGCAGATACGCTCGACGTATTATCAAGCATGCGTTTGGAAGCAAAGAATGGAAGCAAGTAATGCAAGCCTCGTATGTGTTTTGGCCAAAAGAAGATAGGCGAGTAGATGAACGTAGAAGTGTTAACCGCCGTCTGGTTGAGCGAAGAACTGGCT
>JBFIJJ010000201.1:0-4612 GCA_041600795.1 Methylophagaceae bacterium
CATTAACATCGAATTAATCAATACGCCTGCAATCCCCATATAAAGCATCGGTTCGCCGATTGCTACACCCGATTGATATAAGCCTAATCCCAACTTAACAACTAACGCCCAAATAACAGCCATCACCAAATTTGCCATTGGACCCGCTAAAGCAACCCATGCCATATCTGCTTTTGGTCGACGCAGGTTTTGGTAGGTTACGGGAACTGGTTTGGCGTAGCCAAATATAAAACCACCAACCATCAACAACAGACCTGGAATGAGTAATGTGCCAATAGGATCAATATGCTTGATTGGGTTTAAGGTCAACCGCCCCATCATTTGCGCAGTACGGTCACCTAACTTTAACGCCACCCAGCCATGAGCAACCTCATGCACTGTAATCGCAAAAATAACAGGGATAGTCCAAATAATAATTTTTTGGACTAAGCTAAACTCATCCACCTATAACATCCTTTCCACCCATGTAGGGTTGAAGTACTTTAGGGATATGAATTCGACCTTGTGCATCTTGATGATTTTCCATCACAGCTAATAATGTTCGTCCGACAGCAAGGCCAGAGCCATTAAGCGTATGTACTAACTCTGGTTTACCTGTTTCAGGGTTACGCCAGCGCGCTTGTAAGCGACGTGCTTGAAAGTCACCAAAATTACTGCATGATGAAATTTCACGATAGGTCTGCTGACTTGGTAACCAGACTTCTAAGTCATAGGTTTTACTTGATGAAAAGCCTAAATCGCCTGTACATAAAATCACTTTGCGATAAGGTAACTCTAATGCTTGCAAAATGGCTTCTGCATGCCCTGTTAATTCTTCATGCGCCGCGGCTGAATCTTCTGGTCGTACAATTTGTACTAATTCGACTTTTTCAAATTGATGCTGACGAATCAAACCGCGGACATCACGTCCATGCGAGCCAGCCTCACTACGAAAACACGGTGTATGCGCAACAAACTTGAGCGGCAGATCTTTATCAGCGGTAATCACATCTCGCACAATATTAGTTACTGGCACTTCTGCTGTAGGAATCAAATACAACTCATCATTTGTAGCAAACAGATCATCAGCAAATTTAGGTAATTGACCGGTACCACGTAATGAATCTGCATTAACTAAATAAGGTACATAGGTTTCGGTGTAACCATGTTGTTCGCTATGCATATCCAGCATAAATTGGGTTAATGCACGTTGCAGCTTGGCTAATGGGCCAGATAAAGTCACAAATCGTGCTTGGCTGATTTTAGCTGCAGTTTCAAAGTCCATTCCACCTAAGGCACTACCTAAATCAACATGATCTTTCGGTTCGAAATCAAATGTTTTGGGTTCGCCCCAACGTAAGACTTCTTTATTATCATCTTCATTGGCACCATCAGGCACATCATCTTGAGCAATGTTGGGCATTTCCATCGCCCAATCGGTAATTTTTTGTAACACCTCAGCCAGCTTTGCTTCTGCGGCTTTATGTTTATCACCTAAATCTTCAATTTCGGCTAATAACGGCGCAATATCTTCACCAGATGCTTTGGCCTTACCAATCATCTTTGAACGACTATTTCGTTCTGTTTGTAATTGTTGAGCATCGAGTTGCGCTTGTTTTCGTTCTTGCTCTAAATCTTGTAATACTTTGACATCTAATTGATAACCACGTCGTTGTAATAGAACAGCAACTTGCTCAGGTTCATTTCGTAATAATTTTGGGTCTAACATAATTCTCTTAAATTCCAGATTTTACTGGCCAACTAATAATATGATCGGGATTAACAAATGTTTGTAACTGTTCCACTATGTGGTTAATGCGATCTGGTTGATCAAAAAACTCAATGACCATCGGTAACGATGATGATAGATCTAACAATGACGCTGTATGAAGATGTCCACTACTGCCTAATCCCGCAACCCCGCGGAACAAGGTAAAACCATGAACACCGCTATCATTTTGCAACCAATTAACAACTTCATTAATACCATCATGGCCTTCTGTTAAATACACTCTGACTAAAGTCAATTCAGTTGAACTCATAGTTGTCTCCCTAGGCCTAGACCTAGCCATGTTGCGCCTAAACACAGAACAACACTCATCACTATATTGAGCATTGCCCGTAACAACGCTCCTGATTGAATCAGGCTAATCGTTTCAAATGAAAAGGTTGAAAAAGTAGTAAATGCGCCAAGAAAACCAATCAAAATAGCTGATCGCCATTCTGCAGATATCGCCAATCGCTCTACAAATAGGGTAAATAAAATCCCCATCAATAATGAACCAATAACATTAACTGCCAAGGTACCATAGGGGAAATCACGGCCCAATAGTCGATAGATGCCATTAGACATTACAAACCGAAATACAGCACCTAGCGCCCCACCACCAGCAATGGCAAATAACTGTAGCACCTTGTTTTCCCAATCTCATAAAAGTAGGTAGTTTACCTTAATTCCCTCAATACTAATAACGCATTGTATTTCTTTCTCTATTTTTGAGATAAACGCCAGGCAATGCACACGGTCTTTCGCACCACTTTGTACTTAAATTGCACCAAACAAGTTCACAGTCAGCAGTAACTCAATGCAACAAAAATACCTAACACACTGTTTTGTATTGCATTTTTTTATGGCTCATATTTTGCTGTTCTGCTTTGTGTCCAGCTTATTATGAACAACATGTCCTAATGAACTGCTCATCCTTAATTTAGTATCTATACAAGAGGAAAACCAATGTCTTATTTAGAACCAACCGAGTTTGTAACTAAAATGGTTGATTCAGGTGAATCTAAAGTTTACATGTCAACTAAAGATACCTTGATTCGAGCATTTATGGCGGGAGCCATCTTGGCACTCGCTGCTGTTTTTGCTATTACTGTTGCAGTAAAAACAGGATCGCCATTAGTTGGCGCTATGCTTTTCCCCGTTGGCTTCATTATGTTGTATCTAATGAAATTTGATTTATTAACAGGGGTATTTACCCTTGTTCCATTAGCGTTGATTGATAAACGACCCGGCGTCACATTCAACCAAGTTCTACGAAACTGGGGTTTGGTATTTCTCGGCAACCTTGCTGGTGCTTTAAGTGTGGCCTTTATGATGTCGTTCATTTTAACCTATGGTTATCATACCGATGGTGGTGTTATCGCAGAAAAAGTCGGCCACATCGGCGAATCAAGAACATTGGGTTATAAAGAACATGGTTTAGCTGGCTGGTTTACCATTTTCATCCGCGGCATGTTATGCAACTGGATGGTATCAATGGGTGTAGTTGGCGCGATGATCTCTACCTCTGCCACTGGTAAAATGATGGCTATGTGGATGCCTATCATGCTGTTCTTCTTTATGGGTTTCGAACATTCAATCGTTAACATGTTCCTATTTCCATTCTCAATGATCATGGGTGGCGGATTTACTGTTGGTGATTACATTTTATGGAATGAACTTCCTACCGCTTTAGGTAATCTAGTCGGTGGCTTTGTCTTTGTTGCACTGCCTTTATATTACACACATGTAAAAACAACAGCGAAACGTGAACTAAAAGCACAACCTGCAGTATAAGCTTGATTGATCATCTTGGAGCTTTACCATTGGTAAGGCTCCAATTCACATACAACTATGGACTCTACGTTAACATAAACCTAGTTATCATTAATTTGTCGTAAAATCATGCTTTAATTATCGCTCTAACATAAAAGAACAAAACTATGAGCAGTCAACTCCGTGTTTCGCTAGGACAGTATTCTGATAAGGGCCGGAAAGACATTAATCAGGATTTTTATGGTGCTCATATCCCTAAAGCCCCGCTTTTATCCACCAAAGGTATCGCCGTTGCATTAGCTGATGGCATTAGTAGTAGCGATGTCAGCCAAGACGCAAGCAAAGCATCGGTAACCGGTTTTCTGGAAGATTATTTTTCTACCTCGGAAGCATGGTCGGTCAAGCAATCTGCACGACGCGTGTTAATGGCTACCAATTCATGGTTATTTTCACAAAGTCAGCAAAATCATATTTCTCGAATCAATAAAAATAAAGGTTATGTCTGCACTTTTAGCAGCGTCATTATCAAATCAGCCACAGCCTATTTATTTCATGTTGGTGATTCACGTATTTACCGGCTACGTAATTCAACAGTTGAACAATTAACCGATGATCACCGTCATTGGACTTCTCCAGATAGCAGCTACCTTAGTAGAGCCCTAGGGATACATCCTGATATTGAAATAGATTATCTTTCCTTGCCAGTTGAACCCGGAGATATTTTCATCATAGCAACCGATGGTGTGTATGAGCATGTCGAATCTGACTACATCATTCAAACCATCGATGAACATAGAGCTGACCTAGATCGAGCGGCTAAACAGATCACGACTCACGCTTATGGTGCAGGCAGCACTGATAATCTGACTATACAGATTGTACGCGTTGATGAGATAGAGCATCAAAATAGAGACGAACTCTATCAACAACTGACAGTGTTACCGTTTCCACCCATTCTACAAGCGCGAATGTTATTTGATGGCTATACGATCATTCGAGAAGTTCATGCCAGTCACCGTAGTCATATTTATTTGGCTTTAGATGAAACTAAAACACAAATCATTATCAAAACACCTTCGGTTGATTTACAAG
>JBFIJJ010000202.1:0-4486 GCA_041600795.1 Methylophagaceae bacterium
CTGTCATGCTCTAACATCTGTGCGTGCTGTTGAAGATGCACTTAATATTAAAATTCCATATAACGCATTTTTGATTCGCGAAATTATGGCTAAAACATTACAAGTCCATGACCATGTCGTTCATTTCTATCACTTACATGCATTAGATTGGGTCAATCCAGTTAATGCGTTAAAGGCAGATCCAAAAGCGACCTCTGCCTTACAACAAATGGTATCTCCTAGCCATCCAATGTCTAGCCCAGGCTATTTTAGAGACGTACAAACACGCATTAAGAAATTTATTGAATCTGGTCAATTAGGCCCTTTCAAAAATGGTTATTGGGATAATCCAGCCTATAAACTTCCTGCTGAAGCAGACTTAATGGCTGTTGCCCATTATCTTGAAGCTTTGGATTTACAAAAAGAATTTGTCAAAGTTCATACTGTCTTTGGTGGTAAAAATCCTCATCCTAACTACCTTGTTGGTGGTGTGCCTTGTGCCATCAATATGGATGGTGATATGTCAGCCGGTGCTCCATTAAATATGGAAAGATTGAATTTTGTACTTGCTCGTATTCAAGAAATGGTTGATTTCAACAAAAATGTCTATGTGCCGGATGTTATTGCGATTGCTAGTTTCTATAAAGGTCAACTATGGGGTGGTGGCATAGGTGCATTAAATGTAATGGATTATGGTGCTTACCCTACTGTTCAAGATGATAAATCAACCGACCAACTCCCTGGCGGTGCAATTCTAAATGGTAATTGGGATGAGGTATTCCCTGTCGATCCACGGGATCCTGAGCAAGTTCAAGAGTTTGTTGGTCATTCATGGTATTCATACCCTGATGAATCTAAAGGTCTTCATCCTTGGGACGGTATTACTGAGCCAAATTATCAGTTAGGGGCAAATGCAAAAGGTACCAACACCAATATTGAAGAAATTGATGAAAATGCTAAATATTCATGGATTAAGTCACCTCGTTGGAGAGGAAATGCTGTTGAAGTTGGACCATTATCACGCTATGTACTGGCTTATGCACAAGGTAGTGAATATGTCACTGAGCAAGTCAACCGAAGCTTAGGTGCATTTAATCAACTTGCTGGTACTAACTTAGATGCCAAAACTGCTCTTAATTCAACTATAGGACGTACGCTTGCCCGTGCCTTAGAATCTGAATTCTGTGGTGACATGATGGTTAATGACTGGAATTCTTTAATTCAAAATATCAAAAATGGCGATAGTTCTACGGCAAACATGGATAAATGGGATCCATCTACCTGGCCTAAAGAAGCAAAAGGTGTCGGTCTAACAGCTGCTCCTCGTGGAGCTTTAGGACATTGGATTAAGATAAAAGATGGCAAAATCGAGAATTATCAATGTGTCGTTCCGACAACTTGGAATGGCTCACCTCGCGATCCTGCTGGCAATATCGGTGCATTTGAAGCATCTCTGATGAACACGCCTGTCGAACGTCCGGAAGAACCGGTTGAAATTCTGCGAACATTGCATAGTTTTGACCCCTGTCTTGCATGTTCAACTCATGTCATGAGTGAAGATGGACAAGAGCTTGCGAATGTAAAAGTTCGCTAAACTAGGAGGATTTATTATGAGTGCGAATATACAATCCACCCATAGCGAAACAGCAGTCTATGTCTATGAAGCACCGCTGAGACTATGGCATTGGATAAATGCTCTGGCAATTATCATACTTGCTGTAACAGGTTATTTCATAGGTTCTCCATTACCAACTATGTCGGGCGAAGCCAGTGACCATTATTTAATGGGCTATATCCGGTTCAGCCATTTTTCAGCCGGCTATATCGTTCTTATAGGCTTTATATTTCGGTTATATTGGGCTATTGCCGGTAATAAGCACGCGAGAGAAATATTCCTTCATAACGTTCTCAGTGCGACATATTGGAGAGGTTTATGGCATGAAATTAAGTGGTATTTGTTCATGGAAAAAGAACCTGAACAATATGAAGGCCACAATCCTTTAGCCATTTTTGTAATGCACTGGTTTTTTGTCTATGGAATCATCTTCATGATATTTACAGGATTTGCTTTGTATGGTGAAGGTACAGGTGCAGGATCATGGGCTCATATCGTCTTTAGTTCATGGCTAATACCGCTCTTTGGTCAAAGTATGGATGTTCATACTTGGCATCACTTCGGAATGTGGTTGATTATCCTGTTTGTGATGATTCATGTTTATGTAGCAGTAAGAGAAGATATCATGTCGCGTCAGTCCATAATCAGTTCAATGATTAGTGGTTGGCGTACCATGAAGTAGCCCTCATAGCCTACTTCATAAACAAATAAGCCGGTGCTAACAGTGCCGGCTTTTTTATTCCTAGTTAATGTGACAATGATCATAATTTAGCATTGTCAAAATTGGTCGAATTTACCATGTACAAATCGAATAGCTATGGAATCAAGAAATCATCTGAAATGAATACTTTTTAGCTGTAGTATTGACGAATCGCCCAGTAAGAACCATAAATAAGCCACAAACCAAGCGTTCGAGTCATTTCTTGGCTACAGACTTAGCTTTAAATAGTCATATTACGTTCAAGCACCCAACAACGAGGGTTATTGCTAAAACCAATATATTGATAATAACTATTAGCGTCTGGGGCTGCGATCAGTATTAACTTACAACGAGGACCTAATTGCTGTTGTGTGATGGATTGTAATTGCTTACCAATTCCTATTTTTTGATGACTATCGGATACAGCCAAATCAGAGAGATAGCAGGCATAATGAAAGTCTGTAAGTGAGCGAGCAACACCCACCAACTGGTCAGAATCCCATGCCGTTACTATAAGGTTGCTGTTTGAGACCATACCGTCGATGCATATGCGATCATCAATGGGACGACGCTGACCCAGTGAGCAGCTTTTAAGTAATTGAATAAACTGATCGCTGGTAATTCGTTCGTTAATTTTATATTGAATATTCATAAATTTTGTTGTCTCTATCTATTAAGTTACTTGATTGCAATAAAGCTTATACAAACAACCTTATCAATTACTTATCTAAAATAATTACCAATGAGAAATAATTTTTCATATAATCAATAACAACACTTGGGTCAGACATAACTACAGAGAAATATATTTCCCAAAATATAAATACAAAAAGATTATGTAATATTTGAACAATAATTACTAAATCATGAGATAACTTTGCGGCACGACATGTATCAAGCTAGTGCATATTTTGCTAAAAAAGCACATATATAACGTGCATTATAGGATATACGACATGAATAAAATGAATGACAAAGCTTTTGGACTAGATCAATACATCGGTATGAAAGTCAAACAAGCTCGTGTCGAAAGTGGTTTGAAAATTGCCGATGTGGCTCGACTCTCCGAAATTAGTCAAGGTATGATTAGTAAAATCGAAAATGCTCAGGTCTCAACTAGCCTCGAGACACTACAGCGTCTATGTGCAGCAATTGGTCTGTCATTCTCAACACTATTTAATGACTTTGACAAACCAGAAAGTAATGCACATTTCACAAAAGCAGGTGAAGGCCTTGAAGTTGTAGGACGAGGTACACAAAAAGGTCATAAGTATCATTTGCTTGCCTATCAACGTGGTGGTAAACGCAATGTTGAACCTTTTTTCATTACCATGGATGATGTGGCAGAAGTCTTTCCAACATTTTCTCATCCTGGTGAGGAATTCATTTATTTGGTTCAAGGTAAACTAATTTATCAGCATGGAAATAGCACTTTCGAAATGGGCCCGGGCGACAGTCTCGTCTTTGATGGTAATATTCCCCATGGCCCGCTAAAACTGTTGGAAGTGCCCATTGGCCTTATTTCTGTAATCCATTACAACGAATAGGACTTAATAGTCTAAGAAAGTAAGCGGCTACGTTTTGGATCATAAAACGGTAGTTTGGTAACGGTACCTTCCAGACATTTTTGAATGCCATCTAGCTTACCCACTTCCAATTGGGGTCTCTGCTGCGGCGTATTCTGGTGCGACACGAACACGAGTTAAAGCCGCAAATCCCATTGGTGCAATATTAAAAGCTTGCCCAGCCGACCATACTGCATCCCAAAGTTCTTCAGCTTGATCGGGATGACACCAAACTTCATAACCCAACTCTCCGGTATAACCTGTTCTAGAGACCATAACGGGTAGCCTCTCAGTCCTGTCAGATTCCTGTATTCATTTCATTATCAATGGTCTCAGTCAGCAGCCATCACATCAAGTAAGGCATGCATAACCGGCTTACTGTTAGCAACGTAATTGTCACTAATCATTTTGTCATAGGTTTGAACATACCGTCCTTCTGGCAATTCGCCCGTCACGGCATAGAAGTCAGGAACAGAGTCTGCAATCGCTTCTAAATGAAACTGCAAAGCCCACACGGTGTTATTCAGGCAAAAGCCCTGATTCGGTGTTATCTGACTTTGAGCAAACCCTGTTGCGCCCGCAGGCAAATCAAACCGATCACCATGCCAGCTTAATGGCTTAAAGTTA
>JBFIJJ010000203.1:0-4418 GCA_041600795.1 Methylophagaceae bacterium
AATCCGAAACAGCAGTTAAAGCCGCTGTTTACTTATTGGCAGAATTTGTCTTGGTCATGGTGTTACTACCCATTTTTTGTATGTATCTCTTTATCCGACTTTTCAATAGGATCATCGCTGATTAAATATCTAGTTAGGCTTTAATAGCCAAAACTAAGGCCTATTTTCAGCCTTTTTCTTCCTCAAGATTAAGTCATCATCTATAAGCCCTGATGCTCAATTAGCATCAGGGCTTATAGAGCACTAAGAAGTTACCTTATCAAGTGCTTGGCTAACATCAGCAATGATGTCATCAATATTTTCTATGCCCACTGAGATTCTAACTAAATCAGCGCTGACACCCGCTTTCTTCAATTCTTCTTCGTTTAGTTGTCGGTGCGTTGTTGACGCTGGATGACAAGCCAATGACTTAGCATCGCCGATATTTACTAAGCGAAGAATCATTTCAAGAGCGTCTATAAATTGTGTTCCGGCTTCTAACCCACCTCTAATTCCAAAACTTAAAATGCCTGACGCTTTACCTTGGGTGATTTTTTTGCAGATGGCGTTGTACTGACTATCGGGCAGTGCAGCGTAATTAACCCACTCTACTTTGGGGTGTTTTTGTAGGTAATGTGCTAGCTTTTCAGCATTTTCGCAGTGTCTTTCCATACGTAAGCCTAGCGTTTCTAGACCTTGTAATAATAGGAATGAACTATGAGGTGATAAGGCAGCGCCAGTATTTCTTAATGGTGCAACGCGACAGCGACCAATATAAGCTGCCGGGCCTAGCGCTTCCGTGTATACAACCCCATGATAAGCCGGATCAGGTTCATTTAATTCAGGAAAACGAGACTTGTTAGCTACCCAATCAAATTTACCTGAATCAACAATCATGCCGCCAATTGAATTGCCATGCCCACCGATATATTTGGTAAGCGAATGTACAACAATATCAGCGCCATGCTCAAAAGGCCGGCATAAGAATGGTGTGGCAACAGTGTTATCAACAATAACAGGGATGCCGTGTTTGTGTGCTATTTCTGATAACTTTTCGATATCTACAACATTGCCTGCTGGATTGCCAATTGATTCACAGAAAATCGCTTTGGTTTTATCATCAATCGCTTTTTCAAAACCGTCAAAATCATCATGCGAGATCATGCGTGTTTCAATGCCTTGTCTTGGCAGTGCATGAGCAAATAAATTGTAGGTACCGCCATAAAGCTGACTTGTACTTAAAATATTGTCACCAGCGGAGCAGATACATTGAATCGCATAGGTAATTGCTGCCATTCCAGAAGCAACAGCTAAACCCGCAATACCGCCTTCCATTGCAGCAACCCGTTGTTCAAGTACATCACTTGTTGGGTTCATGATGCGGGTATAAATATTACCCGGTACTTTTAGATCAAACAGATCGGCACCATGTTGTGTGTTATCAAATGTATATGATGTCGTTTGATAGATTGGTACAGCGGCAGCTTTTGTCGTCTGTTCAGAGGTATAGCCATGGTGTAATGCTAGCGATTCAAGCTTCATCTTTCTCTCCTTTTCTATACTATGGGCAATTATTAATATCGTTATTGCTTGCCCATACCATTCATTTAAAAAATTGATCAAAGATAGTTTGATGTACTGCAAAGCAATCAACGCTACAAAGCTTGGTACATCCAACCTTACATATTAAAAATCTAACAGTCTCCGATCCTACTTCCAGTTACTGGCTTTAGCTTGTTGTAATTTTTCATAACCAGCAAGCAATGCATTATGGCGTTCAAAACCTTCTAAACTCAAACCAGGGCAATGTAAATTGTGGAATAACTTTTCACCTTCAACAATAGCGATGCCAGCATCAACATTATCTTGTCCATACATCATGGCTAAGCCGTGTTTATAATCATCATACTCACGCTCATCATGCCATTTAATCTCAAGTAAGGCCTTCAAACAGCGATAATGAAGAATCGTTTTTTCACTAGCTTGATCCAGCGCTAAACACCAGTCAATCCAGTCAATTGCTTGTTCATCTTGTGCAGCCAAACATAACATTGCTTTAATTTCACCAAGGCGAATTTCAGCCCATAACGTACTCGGATCAGGCGCAAGACCAATGAATGGGGCCACTGGCGTTTGATCGTTATAACCACCGTCCTCTAGACGCTCTAAAATGTCTAGCCAGTGCTCAGGATTACCGTTTGGCAATGTTAATAAATCTTCGCGGAATAAAGCGCCTTCGTTATTGTTTTCCCAGACTAATTCATCAACAGGATAAATATCAGACATGCCTGGTACTAAAATTCGGCAGGCATAAACATCAAGATGGTTATAATCTGAAATATAGATATCAAAGCCCATATCATGGATTTTTCCTGACAGATACTTAAATTCATCAGCGGTAGCATCATCATGATCCCAATCGAAAAAGGCATAATCAGGCGTACTACGGAAGAAATCATTGGAAATATAACCGCTCGAGTCAATGAAGTGCATTTCTAAGTTAGCAGGTGAAGCGACCTCTTCAAGATCAAATGTGGGGGGATGGAATACATCTAATTGATCTAAACCACGGCCTTGCAGTAATTCGGTAACGGTACGCTCTAATGCCACTTCAAAACTTGGGTGTGCTCCAAATGACGCAAATACGGAACCATCTTTAGGATTGATTAAGGTCACACTCATCACGGGGAATTGACCACCTAATGATGCATCAGCGACTTTTAAGCCATAGCCATGGCCACGCAATTCTTCAATTGCTGCTTTGATTTTTGGGAAACGCTCAATAACCTGTTCGGGCACTTCTGGCAAACAAAGACCTTCAGCAATAATTTTGTTTTTAACATAGCGTTCAAATACTTCTGATAATCCCTGAACACGAGCTTCGTTTTGAGTATTGCCCGCTGACATACCGTTGCTAACAAAAATATTACCAATCACATTTATTGGAATATACACATGCTGACCATCAGCTAAACGCTGATATGGCACAGCACAAATACCACGCTCGCCAGTGCCCGAGTTGGTATCGAATAACTTGGCAGGTGTCAGTTCATTGTCAGGATCAAAGTGCTGCCATAATGACTTATCCATCAAGCCTTCAGGCATTTCGTCACCATAAGAATCAAACCATTTTTCATTTGGATAATGCACAAAGTCACTCGTGCTATGTTTTTGACCCAGATAAAAATCGGCAAAGAAGTAATTGCAACTGAGTCGTTCAAAATATTCACCCAAAGCACTGGCTAAGCAAGATTTTTCACTGCTGCCTTTGCCGTTGGTAAACATTAATGGACAGGTTTTATCTCGAATATGGACAGAATACACATTGCTCACGGGGTTCAACCATGACGCTTGCTCCACATCAAAACCAAACGATTTAAGCTTGGCTTCCATGGTAGCAATGCTCGATTCAAGATCACGATCTTTACCCTTGATAAATGTTTGTTCTGTCATGTTGTTCCCCATAAAAATAACCCTCTGGCCTGAAATCAGAACAGAGGGTTTTGACTCTCTAAATTGAGTTTAGTGATCGTTAATTAGCTTCTGCCGCTTGAATCGCTTTTTTAACCAATCGTTTTGCTGCACCGGCTACATCAGCCGCTTTAATTGCATCTAGGTTAACCGGATTACCGACAATAATTGCACCGCCCATGCCCGCACCAAAATGGGGCGTACATTTGTACACATAAATACCTTCTACGGTAAATGTGCGCTGGTAGTTTTCACCCATCATTGAATGCCACATTTCTGCACCTTCTGGGATTAAACCTTCGAGTGATTGAGTGTCATGAGTACTCATATTTTCCCACGCAACGGTGTCGCCTACTGCAATTTTCACTACCAGTGGTGCATATTTAAGACCTTCTGTAGTCACAACATGAACTTGGGCACCCATAGCTGCTGTAGCGTCTGCCACTGGTTCTTTAGCAACTGGTGCAACCGTTTCAACCTGTGTTGTCACCGCTTCTACAGGTTCGCTAACGGCTTCAGTAGCTTGATCTGTAATGGTAGTAGCTGATTCAACAGCCTCTTCAACTGCTGGCTCAGTAACGGCTTCATCAACCATTGTAGAAGTGGCATCTGTAGTTTCTGCTGGATCAGACATTGTATCTGTAGCCTTATCCATAGTAGCCGATGCGTCATCAACTTCCATCGTATCCATTGGCTCTGAATTTTCTACCTCAGGCTGAGACAAAACAACGCCTGCTGTTTTAGTGTTATAGCTATCATTACTCGTTTTCAAGCCTGACCAGATAGCGGCTAATACAAAAACGGTTAAAGCAATCGAAATAATAATGACGGCGGTTGTTTTATTTTTATTCATCTCTCTCTCCAAATCACATCAAACATCGCATAATAATATCATCAAGCTACTCAAACTGCTTGCTACCATATAGTCATCAATAACCAGACTAATTGTGAGATAATGCCGCATCACA
>JBFIJJ010000204.1:0-4398 GCA_041600795.1 Methylophagaceae bacterium
CAACTCATCGTGTACTTGCATAATCATTTTTATCGCTGAGTCAGTCGATGTTAACCAGTGATGAATTGAAATCATCGCACGCTTAATGATGTCAGCCGCAGTCCCCTGCATAGGGGCATTAATCGCTGTACGCTCAGCATATTGTCGACGCATGCCATTACTTGAATTAATTTCTGGCAAGTAAAGTCGTCGGCCAAATAATGTTTCGACAAAGCCATCTAGCTTAGCTTGTTCGCGAGTCGTCTCCATGTAACGTTTAACACCGGGATAGCGTTCAAAATAGGTGTTCATATAATCAGCAGCTTGGTGACGTTCAATTCCCAGTTGTTTAGATAAACCGTGAGCAGACATGCCATAAATTAAACCAAAGTTAATAGCTTTGGCACTGCGCCGTTGGTCGCTACTGACTTCTTCCAATGAAACACCAAAGATTTCAGACGCGGTATGACGATGAATGTCTTCACCCGCGGCAAAGGCTTTTAATAAGCCGGGATCTTGCGACAAATGCGCCATAATACGTAATTCAATTTGTGAATAGTCGGCAGCTAAAATGGTGAAGCCTTCTGGTGCGACAAATGCTTCACGAATGCGACGACCTTCTTCACTTCGAATAGGAATATTTTGTAAATTGGGATCGGAGGATGATAAACGTCCAGTAGCTGTCACAGCTTGATGATACGAAGTATGCACTCTACCTGTAGTTCGATTGACCTGTTCTGGCAATCGATCAGTGTAAGTTGATTTTAATTTACTTAAACTACGGTAGTGCATTAAAACTTGAGGGAGTTCATAACCATCGTCAGCCAATTCCTGTAATACCGCTTCGGCAGTTGAGGCTTGGCCTTTAGGCGTTTTCTTCAAAACAGGCAGTTCAAGCTTGTCATACAAAATATCACCAAGTTGTTTTGGTGAACCTAAATTAAATTGCTCGCCTGCTATTTCCCACGCGTGTTGCTCTAATTTGGCTAATTTGTGGGCTAGCTCGTCACTTTGCTGTTGTAGCATCCAAATATCAATATTGACGCCATTGCGTTCTAAGCTATTAATAACCGGCAATAGCGGCATTTCTATTTCGGAATAAACCGATTTTAATGAGGGAATGGCTTCAATTTGTGGCCATAAAACAAGCTGAAGTTGTAAGGTTATATCTGCATCTTCAGCAGCATAAGGTCCTGCTTGTTCCAAATCGATTTGGTTAAATGTCAGTTGTTTTTTGCCTTTGCCAGCAATATCTTCAAAATGAATGGTGCTGCGGTTGAGGTACTTTTCTGCCAAGGAATCCATATCGTGACGGGTTGCAGTGCTGTCTAAAACATAGGATTGCAACATGGTGTCATGTTGAATGCCTTGAAGATCAATATTGTGGTTAAGCAAGACATGGCGATCGTATTTTAGATTCTGTCCAACCTTATGCCTGTTTGGATTTTCTAATAAAGGTTTAAATAAACCTAATACATGTTCGGCATCAAGTTGTTCAGGCGCACCAATATAATCATGGTGCAAAGGTAAATAAGCTGCTTCACCCGCTTTCACAGCAAATGATAGTCCAACAATGCGCGCATCAAGATAGTTTAAGCTGGTTGTTTCGGTATCGAATGCAAACAAGTCCGCGGCATGTAATTGCGCCAGCCAGTGTTGAAGACGCTCTTCAGTTAAAATCGTTTCGTAATTCTGCTCATTCGAAAGTGCTGGTTTTTCTGTGATATCACTAGCTTGTGAATTTAATTCAGTTGCTGTTGATTGAGGGCTATCACTGATTTCTTTGAACCATGTTCTAAATTCCAGCATTTTGAACAATTCCAGTAAAGCCGCATTATCTGGCGATTTACGCTCTAAGCTTGTGGGCGTTTGATCTAATTCAACATCGCATTTAATGGTTGCGAGTTGATATGACAAAGGCAGATCGGGTGCCGCTTCACGCAATTTCTCTCCTAATTTACCTTTTACCTCATCAGCATGGGCAATAACGCCGTCTAGCGTTTTATATTCTTGGAGTAATTTGGTTGCGGTTTTGGGCCCGACGCTAGGAACGCCTGGAATATTATCGACTTTGTCACCCATCAAGGCTAAATAATCAATAATCTGGGCTGGTGAAATACCGTATTTATCATGAACTGCTTGTACGTCTGTCACCGTGTCACTCATGGTATTAATTAAGGTGATATGTTCATTGACGAGCTGCGCCATATCTTTATCGCCCGTTGAAATTACGGTTTCAATACCTTGTTCTGTCGCTTGTTTCGCTAATGTGCCGATCACGTCATCAGCTTCAACGCCATCGATCATCAATAAAGGTAGGCCCATTGCTTTGACTACTGCATGCAGTGGCTCAATTTGTTCGCGGAGATCATCCGGCATTGGCGGGCGATGGGCTTTATATTCTGAATAAAGATCATCACGAAATGTTTTGCCTTTAGCATCAAATACCACCGCAATATGCTGCGGTTTATAATCGCGTAACAATTTACGTAACATGTTAATGACACCGTAAATGGCTCCAGTCGCTAATCCTTGTGAATTAGTCAGATTAGCTTGACCCATAGCATGGTAAGCACGATAGAGGTAAGACGAACCATCAACAAGAATAAAAGGGGCTTTTTGAGTCATGAGTTTTTAGGTCACTATTAATTGAGAACAACGGATTGCTTTAATCATTGCAATGGAAATGCTATCTTAATTACAAATTAAACGGAGCAAAGTTTCATGTTAAATAAATCAGCTATTGTATGCGTTGTTGCATTATTGGTGTCATTAAATGTGTGGGCAGATGACAATTATTTGGAACAACCTCCGGTGATACCTGCTCCGTTAGCCGATGGTGAAAGCATTGAGCCTGAAATTAATATTATCCAAGAAAAAGATCGCACGGTCGAAGAATATCGCCACAATGGTGAGTTATACATGGTGAAAGTGACTCCTGCGGTTGGACCTGCATATTACTATATAGATACTGATGGTGATGGTTCATTGGAATCTAAACAGTTCGAGCTTCAGTCTGGATTAGTGCCTAATTGGATTTTGTTTAAGTGGTAGTAATTTAGTCAACTCAGAGCTTTTTTAATGTCGGTTTATACAGAAGTCGGACGTGACCAACTTGTTGCGTTCTTAGAAGATTATGCGGTTGGTAATCTGGTGTCTTATGAAGGCATCAGTGACGGCATTGAAAACACCAATTATTTCGTTACAACAGATCAAGATCGTTTTGTTCTGACCTTGTTTGAGCAACATGAATTTGGCGAGTTAGCCTATTTTCTTGATGTCATGACATTCTTTTATCAGCATGGTATTCCATCTGCTCATCCGGCAGCTGATAAGCAAGGCCACTATCTTAAAACCTTATGTGGTCGTCCAGCTGCATTAGTCTTGCGTTTGTCTGGCCGTGGTGTTGATGATGTTGCTACTGTTGAACAATGCCAAAGCATAGGCGATATTCTTGGGAAAATGCATGTTGTGGGTCAAGCGTTTAAATCACAACGACCGACAGAACGCGGCCCTGATTGGCGTCAACAAATGGCAGAACATTTGTTGCCCAAGATGGATGTTGAATCGGCAAGCATGCTTAAAAATGAACTTGCATTTCAAGCTGGCTATGCCGAACTTGATTTACCTTCAGGCGTGACCCATTCGGATTTGTTCCGAGATAATGCCTTGTTTGAGGATAATGAGTTAAAAGGCATTATCGATTTTTATTATGCTTGTAATGAATACTTACTGTATGACCTAGCTGTTGCTATCAACGATTGGTGTGTTGATCAACAAGGTTATATTGAATTAAGCCGTTACCAAGCGCTGATGAATGCGTATCAACAACAAAGAACCTTAACTGAAGCAGAGCAGGCAAATTTTAACTTGGTATTACGTGCAGCGGCGTTACGTTTTTGGTTATCTCGCTTGCAAGATAAACTGTTTCCGCGCGAAGGTGAGCTGACTCAAACCAAAAATCCTGATGCGTTTTTAAAGATATTGAAACAGCATCGAGAAAGAGATTTTATCGAAACAATGCAACAGGCTATTTAAACGTGTTGATTGTTTTGATTATTTTGGCGCTGCTGGGAAGTATCTATTTCGCAGCGCATTATAATTTTTGGCGACCCAAAGTTTCAAAAATTCATCCTCGAATTCTGATGTACCACAGTATTAATAATGAAGTCGGACAAAATCATCCTGATTTAGTGGTAAGTCCTGAACAATTCAAAGCCCAGTTGCAGTACTTAAAAAAACGCCATTATCACTTTGTTACCATGTCAGAATTGATGGAAGGTAAACATGCTGACAAACCACGTGTTGCTTTGACATTTGATGACGGTTTTCAAGATAACTACGAGTTTATGTTTCCTATATTGCAAGAATTTCAGGCAAAAGCGACGATCTTTTTATGTCCTGAAATGCCTAATATCA
>JBFIJJ010000205.1:0-4341 GCA_041600795.1 Methylophagaceae bacterium
GCTAATTTTCTTGAATCGTTTTACGTTTTATTTTGTCGTTAACCAAAGCGCATGAATAATAGCTGGCACCCAAAAGAAGAAACACAAAACAATGTTAATGATTAGATCTTTACCAGCACCATTTTTCAAAAATACGGCGACAGGTGGAAGAAAAATTGACAAGATGATGAGTACGAGTTTGTTGTCCATTCAAAAAGCTCTCTTTAATTGATAAAAATCTTATTATTTAGTGACACTAAAGCTTTCACCACACCCGCATGATGACACTACATTAGGATTATTAAACTTAAAACTTTGATTCAAGCCTTGTTTAACAAAATCTAATTCCATATCCTCAAGCATTGGCATACTTGCTTGATCAACGACAACTTTAACGCCATCTTGCTCAATCACAATATCATCTTCAGCCACGGTTTCAGCATAATCTAATGCATAACTGTAACCTGAGCAACCACTTGTTGTGACGCCAATTCGCAGTCCCACACCTGATGCTCTTTTTTCTACCATTTCTCGAACGCGATTTACCGCTGATTCGGTTAATTTAATCATCTGTTTTGCCTAACCCTTATGCCATACCAAATTTAATAACTTTCTCGGCACTTCTACTTTTTTCATGGTTACGAACAACTTCTCCAAGTGTGATTCCAGAGAGGTAAATTTGAATTTGTTCACTCAAACTCGTCCAGAGTTCATGGCTCAAACATTGTTCCTCACCATGGCAATTTGCTTTACCTTCACACGCAGTGCTGTCTACTTTTTCATCGACAGCTGAAATAACATCTAATACCGTAATATCATCTGCTGCACGACTTAAACGATAACCACCACCTGGACCACGAGAACTGCTTACTAAGCCTTGTTTACGAAGACGAGCAAATAATTGTTCTAGATAAGATAATGAAATACCTTGACGGTCAGAGATATCAGCTAGTGTAATTGAACCCATACCGTAGTTCAGGCTTAAATCCAGCATTGCTGTGACGGCATATCGCCCTTTAGTTGTTAATCGCATAATAAATACCCATTGAAATCATCAGTGTAATTCTCACATACCCGACTATTTCAGTCAACTATTATTATCCGTCCGTTCTTGTCTTAATTCACATTGACCAATTTCAGGCATTGAGTCTTCTGGCGGTAGTTCTCCACCTAAGCGCTGTATCGTCTCTGCCATCGCTTCAACACGTTTATCAAGTGCATGAATATGTTCAATCAAACCGTGTATTGCTGACGCAACCGGATCTAAGGTTTCATTAGATGTACCATAAGCATCAAAGCCGACTGCTTGGGCTAATTGCTGTTGCTGTTTTTCATCTTCGCTCAGTTTAGTTCTTACAATTCTGCCAGGCACACCAACAACTGTTTCACCCGCTGCAACGTCTTTAACAACGACAGCATTTGAGCCTATGCGCGCACCTTCATGTACACAAATTGGCCCCAACACTTTGGCACCGGCACCGACAACAACATTATTTGCTAAAGTTGGATGACGCTTGCCTTCCTTCCATGATGTGCCTCCCAAGGTTACACCATGGTATAAGGTGCAATCATCACCAATTTCAGCTGTTTCACCAATAACAACACCCATGCCATGATCGATAAAAAAACGTCGACCAATTTTAACGGCTGGGTGAATTTCAATACCAGTCATCCAGCGTGTCAATGTTGATAAAAATCGGGCAAGCCATTTCAGATTATGTTGCCATAACCAATGACTCAAACGATGCCATTGCACAGCTTGTACACCTGGATAAGTGGTAATAATTTCAAATACGTTACGTGCAGCAGGATCGCGATCAAATACACAAAGGATATCTTCTTTAATTTGCTGCCATAAACTTACTTTTTCAGTCATTCGTTTATCCTTATTGTTTCTGCTGCTCGCAATATGCCATGCAATATTTGTAGCTCATTACGATCTAATTCAGCACGGTTAAACAATCTACGTAATCGTCGCATCAAATTTTTAGGTTGCTCAGGATCTAAAAAGCCTATCGTTATCAACGACTGTTCAAAATGTTTGTAGAGATGTTCCAAATCAGCGGCATCAATCGCTTCACGTCGTTCACCAATTCGTCCGACTTCAATTGTGGGATCAAAACTCATTTTAAGCTCATAAGCTAAGACTTGTACCGCCGCAGCTAAGTTCAAAGAACTATAGTCTGGATTAGCAGGAATATTAACTAAATGATGACAACGATCTAATTCTTCATTCGATAAACCCGAATGCTCTCGTCCAAATACAATGGCTATCTGAGCATTATCTTCTGTCTGTTGAATGCGGGCCACGGCTTCACGTGGATTAACCACTGGAACAGGCAAATGGCGTAGACGAGCACTCATACCATATACTTGCTGACAACCCGCAAGTGCAGAATCTAAATCATTATGTACAACAGCTCTAGCCAATACATCATCTGCACCCGATGCCCGTGCTGTGGCTTCTGCACTGGGATAAATCTTTGGTGAAACCAGATGTAAATTCGACAGTCCCATTGTTTTCATTGCACGAGCTGCGGCACCGATATTGCCCGGATGGGTCGTACCCACTAATACAAATCGAATGTTTTCTAATGTTTTCATGGCTGTTTCCGAGTGATGAACATGGCATCACCATAGCTAAAAAATCGATAGCGCTGCTCTATCGCATGTTGATACGCAGTCATAATATTGGCTCGTCCAGCAAATGCGGACACTAACATTAATAAAGTTGATTCAGATAAATGGAAGTTAGTCACCATCGCATCAACACTTTTAAATTGATATCCCGGATAGATAAAGATATCCGTTTCACCACTAAATGGCTCAATCTGTCCACTGCGTGAAGCACTCTCCAAAGCGCGAACACTCGTTGTTCCGACTGCGATAACCCTGCCACCAGCAGCGCGTGTCGCCTTGACTTGCTCACAGACAGATTCACTAACATCAATTCGCTCCGAATGCATCTGATGCGTTTTAATATCATCTACCCGCACGGGCTGAAATGTACCCGCACCAACATGTAATGTTACTTCCGCAGTATTTATATTAAGACTTTTAATCTTGTCCAACATGGCCTGATCAAAATGTAAACCTGCTGTAGGAGCCGCAACAGCACCAATATGCTGGGCATACACTGTTTGATATCGTTCTAAATCATCTTTCGCTACATCACGTTCAATATATGGCGGTAACGGTAAACGACCATATGTCTCCAATAAATCGATTACTGACAGTTCGCCATGAAAATACAATTCGAATAACGCATCATGACGACCTAATACTTCTACATCCAATTTATTTTCTAATAAGAGGCGGCGGCCAGCTCCTGGTGACTTACTGCTGCGAATATGCGCTAATACACGATGCTCATCCAATATACGTTCAATAAGTACTTCTACCTTACCACCACTCTCTTTTTGACCTAATAAGCGTGCAGGTATAACTTTAGTATTATTGAATACCAACAGATCATTGGGTTTCAAAAGTGATGTTAAATCAATGAACTGCATATCTGTTAACTCGCCACTATTGCCGTTAAGTGACAATAAGCGACTGGCAGTTCGCTCTGAGGAAGGAAACTGAGCAATCAGTTCGTTTGGTAAATCAAATTGGAAGTCTGTACGTTTCATAAAAAGATCATATCAAACTCACCGTTGTACAAATAAACTTAAATATAAAAATTCTTCTCTTAACACCTGATAAAAAATTAATCCTTCCATATTCGTGATCAGGTAGCTATAATTCCACGCTTGATTTGGCCGGGGTGGCGGAACTGGTAGACGCGCCGGATTCAAAATCCGGTTTCTTCGGAAGTGCGAGTTCGATTCTCGCCCTCGGTACCAAATTTAACTAAAAATTAAGCGAGTTTAACTCGCTTTTTTATCTCTGAAATTACCCATAACTTTTTCAAAATAGTCACTTGCAAAAGCCAGAAGCAAACGGCTAAATATTTGTTCAATTCTGAGGATTAAGAATCCGCACTTCACGTTGTGGGAATGGAATTTCATATCCATGTTGTTGCTAGGCTTCTAAAATCATCAACAATAAGTCGCCTCCAACCCGGTTTTTGCCATCATCAACACCTTCCATCCAAAACTCAACAAACATGTTAATGCCTGAATCGCCAAAGCCATCAATTTCACAATCAGGTCTTTCTTCAAGTGGTACATCATCACCACTAATAACCTGAGGGTGTGTTGCCACGACTTCTTTAATAATCTCAACTAATTTTCGTATGTCGGAGTGGTAAGCCACCGAGAAATCAACCCGGTAACGCTGCAATTTATTTTTGTGTGTCCAGTTAGTAAAACTTTCGACTATAAACTTTTCATTTGGCACCATGATGTCTTTGCCATCATA
>JBFIJJ010000206.1:0-4294 GCA_041600795.1 Methylophagaceae bacterium
GCCAGATAACGCTGATAGGCTAGTGTGGATGAGTAATACAAATCCTCATCGCTTAATTTATTCACCTCTTTGGATAAACATGCACATGTTTCATCTAGGTTGTCTTTATCTTGTACCCATTGTTTACAGATGGACATCATCTGACCTCTGAGCTTTTTCATTTTTCCGGATTGAACAAGGAGTTCAAAGTTATCCTTGTTTTGTTTCATGTTATAGAATGCATCAAAGTTGAGATCGTCATAAGCGAAGGTTGGTGCAGCGATAAGCAGAAGGGGGAGTAGTAATCTTTTCATTTCAGTTTTCCTAGTTATTTTGGGATGCAAACTTGCTCAACCTTATCAAGGTACAAAGAGTTCTCCTGGGAACGTTTTTTTATGCTTTCCAGTTCTACAGTGTCATTATTTTCGAGGGCTGCGGCTTCAGCCTGATAACGCTGATAGGCAATCATGGAAGTGTAGAACCACTCTTTATCACTTATTTTTTTCATTTCTTTGGATGTGCATTCGCATATGGTGTCCGCGTTTTCTTGATCCTGTGCCGAAAGTTTACAGATGGAGATGGACGTTGCCTGCTCTCTGAGCTGTTTTATTTTTCCGGATTGATCAAGAAATTCAAACTTATCCTGATTTTCTTTCACTTTAAAATATTCGTCGATACTGAGTTCTTCATAAGCCAATACAGGTGCTGCGATGAGCAGGAGGGGAAGTAATACTATTTTTTTCATTCAAAAGTCCTGTTATTGCATAGTTAAAGCTTGCTGCACGACGACTTTACACAAGCCAAATTGATACTGATCGTCGCAGTTTGTTTGAGATGTGATGATATCCGGCTCAATGCCATTGCCCTCAATGGCCCGGCCCTTTGAGTCAAACAGGTAATTAACGGGTACAGCCATAATTGTTTTTTGGTTGATTCTGGCTACCGTTTTGACCAGTCCTTTTCCTGCGGTTTTTTCGCCAATTATGGTGCCCAGATGATGATTTTGAATAAACGTCGCTAACAACTCGGCGCCGCTGGAGGTCTTGTCATCCACGACAACAACCATCGGTTTATTTAACATCAGTGGCGAGGGTTGCTTGTCAGTGTAATAGCTGCCGGCCATGGTGCCTTTGGTCTCACCAATTATCAGGTTGGTTTGGCCGAGCAGTTCGGCTACTTTGATGACGCCGTATAAGGTGCCGCCCAGATTGCCTCGCAGATCAATAACAAGACCCTGGGCGGACTGGAGTGCGTTACCGCTTAAAAACCGTTTTAATTCAATCGCTGTATCACCTGTAAAACGATTAATAGCAATGTAATACAGCACGTCATCAAGCGGCTCTGCAACAACACTATCTTGCTCGGGCTCCGTCGACTTGTTTTTGATCTCGGCGGGATCAATAAGTGTGATGATCTTTGATTGGATTAGATGACAGATTTCTCCCTCTTGCAGTGGCTGCCGAGGGCGCGTGCCATCTGGATAGGCATATAATTGATTGACCTTGTCCTTCAGCTTAATCAGATCTGTGTCGGATAACTGATAATCAGCAACCGCCGCTGCCAAGTTGCATGGGGGCGTATGATTTTCCCGGGTCTGATTACAGCCGGTGATCAGTAAAAATAGGATGAAGAAGATGAATCCTTTCATAAAAATAAGGCCTTAATTATTGAGTAAGTTTATTTAACTGTCGTGACAATCCTCATAGTCAGGTGCTTAGATTAGAACCTGCCGCCCATTGCTAGATGCACACTAGACCCTAGATTATCCAATAATATCAAGCCAAATATTGAGGCTGCAACAGTAATGATCACGGAAATCACCACCTTCTTAACGGGATGTAGATTGTGATAAATCCTTAGGGAAGAAGCCAGAAAAAGCACTGGCGTCAGAAAGAGCAAGTAGGAAGCTTTATAAAAAAGGCTATCAAAGTCCTGCCCGCTTTGAATCCATAAATAATCTGTTAGTGCCCAATAAAGGAATGCGAAACTAATAATGATGCCAAATTCGATGAAGAGTCTTTTTTTCATGTGTCGGGTGTCTATTTTGATGTTATTGCTGGGGCTGAGTAGTAACAAGATGTTTGAATAATGGCACTGGCTTATGCTTTTTGCCAGACCGTAATCGTGTCCTCAATTTCGCCTGCTTTTAATTGGTTCTTAAAATTAGCTAAGGAAAACTTAGGTAGTATTGCTTCCAGGCTTGCGATAACACTATTTATCCCACTTGCATCTCCACTTATTTTTACAGTATGACCCTCAACATCTATAAATTCCCACACGGAGATGACGCCCGCTATAGCACTATAGTGATAGTTGATCTGATTTAAGCCTGACAGATTAAACCGTTGAGACCGACCTTTATATTTTTTGATGATCTCGTTGTCTTCTAGCACCACTTTTTCAGGCTGTAACATCCAAATTATCCAGAGCACACCAGTGGCAAAGATGGCTCCTAGGCTTAGGTAAATGATCATGTTAATTGTGCTTTTCCATATGCATAATGTTTAAATTTAATCATAAAGACACGTTGGATATATGTAAACCTAATGCTGGCGTTACACTGCTGGCGCGCAGCAACGTCAGCTTGAGCGATCTTGTTACACGCTTTTTTGCAGCACAGTAAGATCTATGTTTTGAGTTATTGGATTACCAACATTTTGACCAACTGGATAAGCTAGCTTTTGGCCCGTTTCTTTGTATCCTCGACGTTGGTAGAACGCAAGCAAATCCTTATTTTGCGAAACAACGGTGACCTGAAAAGTAGAGCTATATGGTCGTGCCGTAGCCTCTGCAAAATTGAGTAGCTCCGTACCGTAGCCAAAGCCGTGGAGATCAGGATCAACTGCAAACGTGCCAAACTCGGTTATATGATCATATCTTTTAATAGCAATACAGCATCTAAGCTTTTCTTCAAGATACCCAACATAAAATTCAGTGTTACCACACGTAATATCCCGCCGAAAATCTTCTAGATGCAGCCGATTTCCCTGAACTAAATGCGCTTCCGTTGTCCATCTTTTTTGCCCGTCTACACCCCTATAAGCGGCATTAACGAGATCAACGATTTCATCTAAATCGTTTAAATCATTTTTTTGGAAGTATTTCATGGACATATAAGGTGCTTTGTTATCATTGTTATTCAATAGTACCGAATAGTCATATATTATTAGAAACAGCTTGAGCTAGTGCTTCGCCAAGTATGGAATGTTGATTTTCATCTAAGTGAACACCATCAACGATGCTCGATTCGGTAACTGTTGCAGCATCAAAATAATATGTTGAATATTCTTTAGCTATTTTTTCTAGTTCGTATGCCAGACCAATATCTTTGTTTTCAGCACCTTGAAATTTATGTGCCATTTCACCTTTAGCTTTGTTTATTTTGGGTGGTGCCACAATCATTATTTCGGGTGTTGGCATTCCGGGTTCAATAGGTGCTTGGCGAATGATATTGATTAACTTTGCTGTTCCTTGGGCTGATGCCCATGCATTATTATCATGCATGCATTGGAAGTCATTCGTGCCCAACATCAAAATAACCAGTTTTAGAGGAGAGTGCATTTCAATAACGTGCGCTAAGCCTTGAGAGCCATCTCTGCCTTGTTTGAAGGGATCGTTCCAAGCCGTTCTACGACCATTAAGGCAATTTTCAATCACTCGAACGTTACAGCCTTTTTGATTAAGCGAAAGTTCAAATATACCTGGCCATCTTTTTTCAAATGGTAGTCGTTGTCTTGTACCCGGGATAATCCCCCAACTAAGACTATCTGCATAGATGAGTATTTGTTCCATTTATTGAATTTATTCCTCGCTATGCATTACGAATATAACGTTCGAGTTAAGTGGTCGCAGCGAAGCGGAGATCACAACTTGAACGACTTGTTATGTTTTTAAGCCTGATTTGTTTTGAGTAAAATAATTTTTACCTAAAATCACCATTAAAATTCCACCGAGAACCATAATAGCTGAAATTGTAAGACGAGAAGTAATTGCCTCAGATAAAAATATAACACCTCCAAAAGTCGCAATCACAGGGACGGATAGTTGGAACACGGCTGCTTGTGTAGACGAAAGGCCACCAAGAGCGATGTACCATATAGTGTAACCAATCCCCGATGTGATACCGCCAGATATAGCGGCTAATAATATCCCCTCTGATGAGTAATTTGTATTATTGATTGTGATAATGGTTAACAACGTAACCAGCGGAATCGTCCTAAAAAAATTATAGGCAGTATCCATAAGAGGATTCTTCGAATAACGGCCTTTCATGGTATAAATACCCCATGCAATTCCTGCTGTACTCATAAGTAAA
>JBFIJJ010000207.1:0-4293 GCA_041600795.1 Methylophagaceae bacterium
GCGATACTGTCTTTACCCTGAAAACGCGATAATGAAGCTGTGTCATCATCAAAGGTGTCACGGATGGTGGCGACGTCTCCTAATTTTATATGTAAGCCTTGTTGAGTTGTGATTAAAGGAATAGCAGCAAAATCACTGGATAAATAGGCTTGTTGAGATGCTTTAAGTTGCAAATATAAGTCTTGGTTTTTTAATACTGCCGTCATCGTATTGGATGAGTTTGAATTGATCGCAGTTTCAACATCGCTAAGTGATAAACCATAGGCTTGCAGCTGACCTTCATCAATTTCAATTGTCATCATCGGATCAAGCCAACCAGATAGTTCAACTTGGCTAATATCATCCATAGCGATTAAATCATTTTCTAGTTGATTAGCTACATACTGCAAACTGTAACGATCACTATCACCATAAAGTTGAATCCAAATTGAGTGTTCTTCACGCACTGCTTTTTCTATAACAGGCTTTTTAGCATCGGCAGGAAAGGTAGAAATGGCATCGATTTTAGTCTTTACGTCATTGAGCAAGGTATCGAGATCATAGTCACTTTGTTTTTCAATGGTGACTGTGACACCTGAACCAGTTGAGGAACTTGTGATTGTTTTAATACCTATAACGTTTTCAAGTTGGTCTTCAATTTTGATCGCTAAACCTTCTTCTGATTGTTGCGCCGAACCACTGTCATAAGAGACCGATACGGTAATGCGATCTGGCTCCATACTTGGGAAGGCTTCTTTACGTAAAGAACCCATTTCGAGAACACCCAGCACGATAATTAATAGCATTAGTAGGTTGGCAGCAACAGAGTTACTGGCAAACCATGCGATGATGCCTGTGCCTTCAATTTTATTCGACATGAGCGATCTCCCATTGAGGAGTGACATACATGCCTTCTAAATAGTTATTTAGAGGATGAATAACGACTGCTTGTTGCTGTGTCTGTAATTGTTCAGGAGGAGAAATGAAAATAGCATTATCACGAGTAAAGCGTGGTGATGCACTAAACTTAGCTAAGGTATTATCAGCTTTAACATACCAGATTTCGCCACGTTGACTTAATGCCGAAGACGGCAGCTTCCAAAGATTATCAAGAGTATTTGCATCTAAGGTCATGGCAACAAACATACCTGCATAAGCAGCTTGCTGTTGTTGTAATGGTTTATCTATCGCTAGTATTAAAGCACGTTGGCGGGTATCAACATCAACATGTTGTTGGGCGCGTAATATGCGTGCAGACCAAGTTTGATTGGTTTCAACATTCTTAAGTAATGCCTTATGAGATGTTAAATCTTTATCATTCAGCATTAACCAGTCTTTATTCGACATAGGTACAGAAACTTCAAGGCGATCAGTACTATTAAGTGACACAACACTACTGCCAGTTTGTAAATAACTACCTAGTGCTACAGAACGATTGGTAATGACAGAATCAAATGGCGCTTTGATTACGGTATTAGTCAGATCTTTTTCTGCACTTTGTAGTGTTGCTTGGGCTGATGCAATGTCAGCTTGTGCTTCAGCGAGTTGCGGTTGTCTTAATACCAACGCTGAGTCTGGTTCGCCTGTTATGCCTGATGCTAACCATTCAGCTTTTGCCTGTATGGCTTGGCGCTGTTGTTCTAATAAAGCTAATTGAGCTGTAGCCAGATCTTTTTCTGCTTGTTTAACGGCTGCTAGGTATTGGCTTTGCTCTAATTTAACCAACCAATCACCTTTTTTTATGACTTTGCCTACCTCAAATGATGGCGATATTTCTGTTATTTGACCTGATACTTGCGCAGTCAATGTCAGCTCAAAATGTGGTGTTAATTCACCATAACCCGTTAATTGGGCGGCATAGCTATCAAGCTTAGCATTCACAACACTGACAGAGGGATGTTGGACTGGCTCATTATGAACAGGCATAGGTCGCTCAGCTTGAGCTGCGATCTGTGACGTACTATAGAGCAGCGTGGCAATAAAAATAATGATCGCTAAAATAAGTAATGACCAATGTCTTGATGTGTATTTCATGGTTATTCTCTAAGTTATGATAATTCTTGTCTTAAGACTGTAAATTAGCTTTTGTTATAAGCTCTGTTGAAAACGTGTCTATCAGGCAAGATTGATTTATATTCTGGTAAGTGGTCAGGATGGTGATCATGTTTAGGATCATGGTTTGTAGCGAGTCTATTGCGGGACTACGCTGCAACGCGATTTTATGATCAGCGTGCAGGTTATCTAATGCAGTTCGTAGCTGACTATAATCTGCATGGCTGATGGTTTCTGAGTTAGCAAGAGTCACTTGGCAATTTAGTTGTGCTGTAAAAGCGAGATCGAAATCGTCATTTAATTCAACCTGGCCTGACACTTGATCTGAATAGCGCTTTGCTAGATTAGCGTTATCAATTGAGTCAAGACTTACGATACTATCTTGTCTTTGATGTTGGTCATTGAGCGACTCTGCACGGGCTAGATGACTAAGAGTCATAACGAACATCAACGTACTTACTAGGATCAACGAATAGGATGCCTGTTTTGTCATTGTTTTATCTCCAATGCGAGTGCGAGAGCTAAATTAACGCGATTTGAAAGTAGCTCAAATGTTGTGTTGTTGACCTGTGATTCAAGATCATAGGTTTGCTGTTGCACACTTAATAAATCGAGCATATCGACCAGCCCAGTACGATAACTTTGCTGGTATTGGCTTAGGTTTCTGTTGGCGCTATCAAGTGCTGTAGTGAGATGTTGCAACTGAGTTGAAATAGAGCGCTCTTGATCAATAGCATTTTCAACTTCACTTACTGCGTTAAGTAATGACTCTCTGTAGGATTGATAGGCATACGCTGTTTCTAATTCTGAAAGTTTAGCTTCTGCTCGTAATTGGCCACCTTGATATAGTGGCGCGGTTAATTGACCTAACAAAGACCATACAGGTGATACAAACAGTGCATCCCTCGCACTTGAAGCCACATCTTCCAGCAGTGCTTGTACGTTGAAAGAAGGTAGCAACGCTTTATAAGCAACGTCAGTGCGTAACTGGGCTGCCTGAATTGCTAGATAGGCCGCTTGTAAATCAGGACGTTCAGCCAAGGTTTGCTTGGGTAAATTAATTGGTGCTACGGCAACAGATGGAAAATCAGAAGGGATAGTTAACTCTATAGGAGAAATCTGACCAATTAATGTTTTCAAGTTACGTAAATTCTGATGGTATTGCTGTTGAGTAGATTCTAAAGTGGCACGACTGCTGGCGGTTGATGTGCGAGCTGTATCAAGATCACTCAGTGTGCCAAGACCATTACTATATCGTTGCAGAATGAAGGTTTCATTCTTTTCCAATGTTGTAAGACGTTGTTGTTCGATAGTGACAGATCTTTGCTGAGCAATCAGTTCTAACCAAGCAGTTAAAATTTCAGCGGCTAAACTGTTTTTTGCTGAACGCACTAAACGTTGTTGCTGTTCAATATCTAATTGGGCTGCTGTTGTTTGATCTTTAAGTTTTCCCCATACATCAGCTTGCCAACTGACCGAAATAGAACTGCTGAAGCTTGAATTGTCACTTTCTTGTTTTGATGCGCTAAAACCAGCTTCTACTTGAGGTAGTTGATTGGCAGCAGTTTGGTCACGTTGAGCCTTTCTCATTTCCAATGTCAGCAATGTTTGTTGCATACTTGGGTTTTCAGAAAAGGCTTGTGACAGCAGCTTGTCTATTTGTGGCGATTGAAATAGATCATTGAGGTAACTAATCTCACTGCTGTTAGCTAGACTATCCCAGCTTTTAACGTCTGAAATATCTTGTTGAATACTAGCGTGATAGTCTTTTTTTGTATTTAAACTACTACATGCCGTTAGCAACGTAACCACTAATAACACACTGCATTTTAATAGCCTTTCAGCCATAGATAACTCCATCACATAACAACTCATTCTGATGAGTGACTTTTCAGGAACTAACAAAACAGCTTAGTTCTGAGATTGGAGTTCAGATTATCAATAGTGAGGTTAATGTCAGGTTAAGAGTATTAACCTGACATAAAAGTGACTAGTCTTTGGTATTTTGAAAGATAAATCGCAGCGAAATGCCGGTCACAATACAAGCGGTCATAATCAGAGCCATTGGAAAAGGTGTTCCATCGCCAAGCAGCCCAACTAAGGACCCTGTTAATGCACCCGTAGCAAAACCTGAAGCACCTAATAATGCACTGGCTGTTCCACTGTTATGAGGGAAAAACTCAATCGTACTTGATGTAGCATTAGACACGATAAAGCCTTGCGAGCCTACAAATAGCATGATCATAAAAACAACTAAGCTTA
>JBFIJJ010000208.1:0-4257 GCA_041600795.1 Methylophagaceae bacterium
ACTCATTTCGACGTTGTCGTATTACTTTTGAATATTTCTATTCAGTGTTGATACTCAAACATCAGATCTTCTTTTTGCAAAATCGACCTAACGCAAGTACCCACACACATTACTTGATATTATTTTTTTAAAGAGCGTTTGTTAAACAACAATCTGTCCAACAAAGAAGCGAGAATTATACAGACACTCACCAGGCTGTCAACAAATATTTCAGAACTATTACACTATGGTTTTAAACAAAGAGGAATATCTATATAGTTGAGTTTGGTGGGCCGTCCGCGACTCGAACGCGGGACCATCGGATTAAAAGTCCGGTGCTCTACCAACTGAGCTAACGGCCCAAACCAAGCCCGACATAATACCGTATTTGTAAATATTGACAAGCCCTTTGATAAAAAAATTTTAATTATTACGTTTGAGGTTGTTATGACTATTATCACTAAGCCTAGTAAATCTATGTATAAAGACGCTTTAAGTTTCGCAGAACAGATACGAGAAAGTGAACAAGACCCTCATGGACTAGCCCATATTGCACTTTATCTAGCGCAGCGTAATGATCATCTAGAAGCCATATATAGAGCAACAGAGGCATATATGAAGTTTGGACAAGATCCACAACTTCATGCAAATCTTATTAAAGCACTGGAAAAATTTGAAGATTACGAAGTTGAAGCTGAAACTATGGAGGATCCAAAGCTAGGCTTAGGTTAAGTTTTAGCTCTGATACAAGGTTGGATCTGCTATTCCTGCTTGTTCAAACCCTTGTTTTCTAAAGTGGCAGGAATCGCAGCGACCACATGCATAGCCATTTTTATCCGCCTGATAACATGAGATAGTTTGACTGTAATCAATACCTAGTCGTGTTCCTGTTTGTATAATTTCAGCTTTATTCATCGCCATTAATGGCGCATGTACTTCTAATTTATTGCCTTCAACTCCAGCTTTAGTGGCCAGATTAGCTAATTTTTCGAAGGCTGCGACAAATTCTGGTCGACAATCAGGATAACCAGAATAATCAACCGCATTTACACCAACAAAGATTGCATTCGCCTGTAGTACTTCTGCCCAACCCAATGCAATTGAGAGAAAAATAGTATTGCGTGCAGGAACATAGGTAACAGGAATGCCTTCTTGATGTTGCTCAGGTACCGCAACCGTATTATCTGTTAACGCTGAACCGCCGATTGTGCGTAAATCAATGTTTATAACTTTATGTTCAACAGCACCCACTTGTTTTGATAGTTTTGAAGCCGCGGTTAATTCTGCTTCGTGGCGTTGGCCATAGTCAAAACTTAAGGTGTAGCATTCATAGCCTTGTTCTTTAGCAATTGCTAATGCGGTTACTGAATCTAATCCACCTGAAAGAAGAATTACTGCGCGTTTCATCGGCCTTGCTCATCGCCCCAAAGATATTTATGCATTTGAATTTGCATGCGTACAGGTAAATTATCATTGACTATCCAATCAGCTAGATCAGCAGGCTTAAGCTCACCATGTATAGGCGAAAATAATACTTCACATTTATCTGCTAGTTGATATTCAGACATTTTGGCACATGCCCAGTCATAATCTGCACGATTACAGATCACGAATTTAAGCTGATCGTGTGGTTTTAGCTTGGCAATATTGTCATATTTATTCTTAGATTCTTCACCTGATGCGGGAGTTTTCAAATCCATAACAATAACAACACGAGGATCAACGTCACTAATATCTATCGCACCACTGGTTTCAAGTGATACTTCAACACCTAGATCACATAACCGCGACAATAACTCATGACATGATTGTTGAGCTAGAGGTTCACCACCCGTTACGGTAACGTAACGAGGATTATAGGATTGAACTTGTTCAACGATATCATCGATCTGCATTTTGCTTCCGCCTTGGAAAGCATAGGCAGTATCACAATAACCACAGCGTAATGGACAGCCGGTTAAACGTACAAATACCGTAGGCAATCCAACGGTACGCGTTTCACCCTGTAAAGAATAGAAAATTTCTGTAATGCGACATTCAGCCATTATTGAACCTACACGCTTTAGCGTGTTTCTTGATTAATACGATCTAATCTAACTTTCGCTAATCGTGCTGCCGATGTATTTGAATATTCTTTCATCACCAAATTGAGCGTCGCTTTTGCTTCATTGACTTGACCCAATTCATACTGGCTAAAGCCTAGTTTTAGAATTGCATCAGCAACTTTGGTACTCGCAGGAAATTTATCAATTACTGTTTGGAAATTACTTATTGCCTGATCAAAGTGGCGTAATACATAGTTAGCCTCACCTTGCCAATAATACGCATTCGGCAAATAGCTACTTTGTGGATATTGTGTTGGGAAGGCAGATAATGCCGTTACTGCTTCTTCATATTGCCCACTGCGTAGCGTTTGCAAGGCTGCTTGATATGCAGCTTCGCCATTTTCTACAGCAACAGGAGATCCTGTCTGTGCGGGCTCATTGTCAGAACCCATTTCGGTTGTTTGTGATGGCGTCATTTCACTCTGTTCCGAATTAGGCTCTGAACCAGATTCAGAATTAACTTCAGAGTTAGATGACGCCATAACAGGTTCTTGCACTGCTGTTTCAGTCGTTGCCGGAGCAACTGATGAACTTGCAGCTTGTTCTTGTAATCGTTGGTCGAGATCCAGATATAACTTACGTTGACGATCTTGCATTTGTTCAAGTTCATGTCTTAGCGATTCATTATCGCCATTCAATCTTTGAATTTCATTTTGCAACTGATCAACGCGACTCAATAAGGAAACCAAGCCTTGGCCTTGAATTATTCGCTCCAAACGGTCAACTCGTTGTGTTAAGTCACCATCTTCAGCCATTGCAACATTCATCATAGGTGACAAACACAGCATCACCACCAAGGCTTTTTTACCAACTAATTTCATTTTTAACGTCCTACGTATACCAATTCAACGCGGCGATTTTGTGCCCATGATCCTTCATCGTGCCCTTCAGCAGCTGGGCGCTCTTCACCAAAACTTGCTACTTGGAATTGTTCAAGACTAGCGCCTTGTAACATTAAGATTTGGCGAATAGCCAAAGCACGTCGTTCACCTAATGCTAAGTTATATTCACGTGAACCACGTTCATCCGTATGACCAACTAAACGGATAGTCACATTTGGATGAGATCCTAAATATGCCGCATGTGCTTCCAATGTAGCTTGGTCTTCAACACGAACTGAACTGCTGTCATAGTCGAAGTAAACAACTCGATTTGATAAAGGACTTGCAGGATCATTTAATTCGTTACCTTGATAGGCATCTTCACCCACAATCACTTGTGTTTCCGCACCATCAAGATCAGAACCAGAAGCATTTTCACCATTAACACCTGAAGATTGCGCGCTCAAATCTTCAACTACAACATCCGAATCTGTCGCATCTGCATCTTTTTTGCCCATGCCTAATGAGCTACAGCCAGCTAGCCATGTGATGGCTAACAAAATCGCTGTTAATTTAACTAATTTCATTTAATTCACCTCTAAAAAGCTGATTATTTTCTAATTGGCGACCAAGCTGGTTCTCTAACTTCGCTTCCCGATTCGCCTAAACGCTGATGGATTCGACCATCGACAGACACTGCTGCCAATACCCCTTTACCTTTTTGTTCAGTAGCATACAGGATCATGCGACCATTTGGCGCAAAGCTTGGTGACTCATCACGTCCTGAATCGGTCAGAACTTGTAAAGCACCTGTGGTCAGATCTTGTACCGCTATATAAAACTTGCCATTTTGCACGTGAACCATCGTCATCAATTGGCCGTCTGGAGAAATGTCAGGCGAAGCATTGTATGAACCTTCAAACGTTAAACGTTCAGCTCTACCACCAATCGCAGGTACTTTATAAATTTGAGGTCTACCGCCACGATCTGAAGTAAACACCAATTCATTACCGTTTGGCATCCATACCGCTTCCGTATCAATCGCTTGCGAGTTATGTGTTACCCGCGATAAGTTACCGGTTGCTAATTCCAGAACATATATTTCTGGATTGCCACCTTTTGACAAGGTTAATGCCAATTTTTTACCATCAGGTGACCATGACGGCGCACTATTTAAACCTTTAAATGCAGCAACGGAATTACGACGGCCGCTGGTCATTTCTTGTATAAAAACTTCGGCATTACCATTTTCAAATGAAACATAGGTCAATTGCTCACCATCTGGTGACCAGTTAGGTGACATTATCGGTTGTTTTGATTGCAAAACAGTTCTTGGATTAGCGCCATCTGAA
>JBFIJJ010000209.1:0-4183 GCA_041600795.1 Methylophagaceae bacterium
AACAAACCATGGTGTTTGGTCAGTTAAAGCCGGGTTATCTTGGCTTGCCGATGCATTAACAAAAGTAGCATGTGTAAATAGCACAACAACATCTAAAGATAAAATTGTCGCTTTAGGGGGCGAACTATTGATAGGGGTATCACAATGAAAGCCTATCCAAAATGGTTTTATGTATGCCTTATTAGTAGCTTACTTATCATTGTGGTGACGGGATGTTTATTGATTCCAACCGCACTTGAAATGCGTTTTGAACAAGATGTAATGTGGCGTTTAGCCTACTCACAACGACTGGTTGCAGTAGCATCACACACGACTTTTTCATATCTGATGTTAACCATGGTTGGTGCCTTGTCGACAATTCATATGCGTGCAGGTGTAAAAACTAAAACGAATTATCGAACTGGTTTTAGTTTAGTCACATTATTTGTTGTGCTTTTAGTGACAGGAATTGGCTTACTTTATCTTGGTGATGAAGATTGGATTTTAAGTGCAAGCGCACTACACAGCGCAGTGGGACTAAGCTTGGTCGTCATATTCTGTTTACATTATTTTAATAATAAAAAAACAAGACAAGGAAAATCCTGATTTATTTCAAGACTTTAGCTTATGTTAAATCCATCTTTACTTCGATAAGCTGTACCCACGTTATCAGAAATCGTTTCTGAATAACGCAATACTAATAATGAATGGAGATAACATCATGTGGACTAAACCAGAATATTCAGATATGCGTTTCGGCTTTGAAGTAACTATGTATATCTGCAATCGTTAAGATTGTTATACATTAAGAAAAGCCCTAGAGGTGAAAACTTCTGGGGCTTTTTTATGCTCAATCATTTGTCGTAGAATCTATTACGATTTAGAAAGCGAGTCGACTAGTTGTTTGTGTAAATTTTCTGGCATATTAAGCGTATCCATATCCCAGCCTTCAAGTGTCAGTACTTCCGTTAGACATTGTTCAAGTTCGTAGTAACATGCTTCAGATGACTTTGCGATAGTTGTATGCACTTTATCATTAGTAGTATCAGAGTTAAGACATTCTTGCTGATATTCGTATAGTTTTACCATGGCATCAATTACAACACAGACCTGAGCTGGGCAAGCACATTGATAGATAAATGCTTGCTCTCTAATATGTTCTAATTGTTCGGGTGTATATTTCTTTTGCATACATGGGCACCTTTTTACTACTTACGAAATGACTTTAACATTTAGTAAATGAAAAGTCTCATGATGAATAAATAGTTAGTCCTTGAAAATGCAAAAAAACATAATCGATAAAAACGATTAAACTGATAGAAAATAGTCATTGGTATCAATCAATCCACCACGCTACAATAACCCCTGTCAATTAAGACAACTATCTCAAACACAACAAGAGGAAGACATTATGTCAACACTAATTAACACAGAGATTAAACCTTTCGCAGCGACTGCTTATCACAATGGCGAGTTTGTTCCTGTAACTTCTGACGACCTTAAAGGTAAATGGTCAGTTGTATTTTTCTATCCTGCTGACTTCACATTTGTATGTCCAACTGAGTTAGGTGATCTTGCTGACTTCTACCCACAATTAAAAGAAATGGGTGTTGAAGTTTACTCAGTATCAACAGACACACATTTCACACATAAAGCGTGGCACGATGCATCTGACACAATCAAAAAAATCAACTACCCAATGATCGGCGATCCTACTGGTGCAATCAGCCGTAACTTTGAAGTTATGATTGAAGAAGAAGGTTTAGCATTACGTGGTACGTTCGTTATCAATCCAGAAGGCGTGATTAAAGTATGTGAAGTTCACGACTTAGGTATTGGCCGTAGTGCAAAAGAATTAGTACGTAAAGTGCAAGCTGCACAATACGTTGCAAACCATGATGGCGAAGTTTGCCCTGCTTCTTGGCAGCCAGGCGAAGAAACAATGACTCCATCATTAGATCTAGTAGGCAAAATCTAAGCTAGATTAACGCTATGTGTCTGAGCAATTGCTCAGACACATTCCTAGACTTAAAAATAACGGATAAAGTTATGTTAGATGCAGCAATAGCAAGTCAATTAAAAACGTATCTTGGAAATCTAAAACGTCCAATCGAGTTGATTTCTTCTTTAGATGGCACAGCAAAATCAGCAGAAGTACGAGAGTTACTTACTGAAATTGCAGATATGTCAGATTTAGTGACGTTTATTGAAAAAAACGATGATGCTCGCACACCTTCATTTTTGGTGACACAACCAAATGGTAGTGAAAACATTCGTTTTGCAGGTATACCTATGGGGCATGAATTTACCTCATTAGTATTGGCCTTGCTGCACACAGGCGGACATCCAGCCAAAGTTGAACCTGAAGTCATTGAACAAATCAAAGGCTTAGAAGGTACATATGAATTTGAAACCTACATTTCATTATCATGCCAAAACTGCCCAGAAGTAGTTCAGGCATTGAATGTGATGTCGGTATTTAACCCGAATATTAGCCATACCATGATTGATGGTGCCTTATATCAATCTGAAATTGATCAACGTCAAATCATGGCAGTGCCAACTGTGTATTTGAATGGTGAAGTATTTGGTCAAGGTCGCTTGAGCTTGCCTGAAATTATTGCCAAATTAGACAAAAATTCAGTGAAACAAGCCGCCGACAAGATCAGTAAGAAAGCTGCGTTTGATGTGCTAATTATTGGGGGTGGCCCAGCTGGTGCCGCGGCTTCAATTTATGCTGCACGAAAAGGCATTCGTACCGGTATTGTAGCTGAACGTTTTGGCGGCCAAGTGATGGATACAATGGCGATTGAGAACTTCATTTCTGTTAAAGAAACGGAAGGACCAAAGCTGGTATCTGCCTTAGAAGAGCATGTTAAAGAGTATGACGTTGACATCATGAATTTGCAGCGTGCCAACAAATTGGTCAAAGATGGCAAGATGATTAATGTTGAGCTTGAAAGCGGAGCAAGCCTAACAAGTAAGGCTGTGATCTTGGCAACGGGTGCACGTTGGAAAGAGTTAAATATTCCTGGTGAACATGAATACCGAGGACATGGTGTTGCTTACTGCCCGCACTGCGATGGCCCTTTATTTAAAGGTAAACCTGTTGCCGTTGTTGGAGGCGGAAACTCAGGTGTAGAAGCTGCAATTGATTTAGCAGGTATTGTTAGTCACGTTACCTTATTGCAATTCGATCCTGAATTAACCGCTGATGCTGTGTTACAAAATAAGCTACACAGTTTATCTAATGTAACGGTCATTACTAATGCTCAATCAACTGAAATAACAGGAGATGGTAATAAGGCTAATGGCATTGATTATATCGACCGAGTTAGTGGTGACAAGCGTCATGTTGACCTTGCTGCAATCTTTATCCAAATTGGCTTAGTACCTAATACCGATTGGTTAAAAGAGTCGATTGAATTAAGCCAATATGGTGAAATTGAAGTCGATAACCATGGCATGACATCATTGCCGGGTGTGTTTGCTGCTGGCGATGTCACCACCATTGCTTATAAACAAATTATTATGGCAATGGGTGATGGTGCCAGAGCAGCATTAGGATCATTTGACTATTTGATTCGAAATGACTTCGAAGAAGATAGCGAAGAGGAAAATGAGGCAGCTTAGTTAAATTCTAAGTATGTTTCATCTTAAACTAAGCCGGATGTGATTTATTACATTCGGCTTTTTTATTTAGCTTAACTATTCAGGAAAAACCGATGGATGAAGAATTTTGGCATAACAAATGGAAAACAAATGATATTGGTTTCCATAACGACCGTGTTCATCCCTTATTAGCTAAGCACTGGAATGCATTAAATAAGGCAGATGGTAGCCGTGTTTTTCTGCCATTGTGTGGCAAAACAGTCGATATTGCTTGGCTATTATCTCAAGGTCATCAGATTGTTGGAGTAGAGTTAAGCGAAGTTGCAATCCAACACTTATTTCACGATCTTAATGTAGTGCCTAAGATTCAAGATATTGGCAAGTTGATTCACTATCACACTGAAAATATTGATATTTATGTTGGTGATATATTTGAAGTATCAACAGACGTAATAGGAAGCGTTGATGCTATTTATGACCGAGCCGCCTTAGTTGCATTGCCGCTTGAGATGAGAAAACGTTATAGCGCCCACATACAAGTCATTACCAAGACCGCGCCACAACTGTTGATTTGTTTTGAATACGATCAACA
>JBFIJJ010000210.1:0-4172 GCA_041600795.1 Methylophagaceae bacterium
ATAACGCTAGCAGCAATGATGTTTAACACAATATTCGAACTCAACCACGCCAGACGGCGACGTGATCGATACCATGTTGGCATAGATCGTAGCTCATCACTGACTTGTTGACGCGCCAAACTATCTTGTTCTTGTTTTTCTAATAAGGCTTCGGCCACCGCAGACCGCGAAACAACGCCTAACGGCTTACCTTCTCGATCAACTACGGGTACACCCAAGAAAGGATGTTCTTCAAACACCTCTTCTAATTCATCAAGCGTTTGATAAGGTTTAACAGTAAGTGGCTCAATCATAATCTCAGCTAACTGAGCGGTACGTTTACTAGTTAATAATCCGCGTAGGGAAACCACACCTTTTAATATGCCTTCTTCATCAAGAATATAGGGATGTTGCCCACGATAGCGTTCGAAATCCTCGTCACCTGTTGCCAATCGCTTTAATACTGCACCGACTTTATCAGTGGTTTTGAATGAAAACACTTCCCATTCCATTAAACCACCAGCGGTATCTTGTTCATATTGGCTTAGTTTACGAACCCCTTCCGCTTCTTCGTCTTGCATTTCCGATAGAATCGCTTCGGCACCTTCACTATCAAGGTGATCAACGATATCGGCCTGCATATCACTTTGCAGTTCTTCCATGATTTTGGCTGCGACCGGCGATTCAACGCCTTGCAACAAATCAGCAGCGAGTTTTGTTGGTGCTTCTTCAACCAAAATAGCCGCTAATTCCGGCTCTAGCATCGACAATAGTCGATGCCGACTTTCTTCGTCTAAATGAATAATATAGCGAAGCACATCATAGGGCGGGGTAGTTTCAACAATCTTGGCAAAACGTTCAGCATCATCATCTGCGAGTATTTCTAAAAACACCTCATGTGTTAGCTCTTGAACGTCAATGTTTTCTGCAGCTGCTACCGTCATCCGATATATGTCCTAAGTTTTTATCTATTGAATGGCTTTTGATATGCTGTTAATCAGCGATTACATACATCATACCTAAAAAAAAGCCCCGCTTTATATGCAGGGCCTTTTTTATCAAAATAATAGTGATATTAATTAAATATCAGTCTGTCATTATCAACACTAACTTTAATCACATCGCCACCTTTGAATCGTCCAGATAATAAATCTTGAGCAAGTGGATTTTCTACTTCTTGTTGGATCACACGTTTCAAAGGTCGTGCTCCGTACACAGGATCAAATCCAGCTTCAGCAATCAAATCGATAGCATCGCTGCTAACCTCAAGCCCCATATCTCGCTCTGCCAAGCGTTGACGTAAATGGGTTAGTTGAATATCTGCAATCGCATGAATTTGCTCACGTTGCAATGGATGGAAGACCACCACATCATCAACACGATTGATAAATTCCGGGCGAAAATGCTGACCAACAATCTCCATTACGGCAGCTTTCATTTGCTCATAGTTCTCTTCACCCGCCATTTCTTGAATGACATTTGAACCAAGATTTGAGGTCATCACAATAACTGTATTACGAAAATCAACCGTACGTCCTTGGCCATCAGTCAGACGACCATCATCCAATACCTGTAACAAAATATTAAATACATCAGGATGTGCTTTTTCGACCTCATCAAGCAAAATAACTGAATAAGGTTTGCGGCGCACAGCTTCAGTTAAATATCCACCTTCTTCATAACCAACATAACCTGGAGGAGCACCGACTAATCTGGCGACAGAGTGTTTTTCCATAAACTCAGACATATCGATACGTACCATTGCTTCTTCGGTATCGAACAAGAACGTGGCTAGTGATTTACATAATTCGGTTTTACCGACACCGGTTGGTCCCAAGAACAAGAAAGAGCCATTTGGACGATTAGGATCTGACAAACCGGCACGTGAACGTCGAATTGCATTCGCAACCGAGGTAACCGCTTCGTCTTGACCGATAACTCGCTCGTGCAAGGCATCATCCATTTTCAATAATTTATCGCGTTCACCTTCCAACATTTTAGAGACGGGAATGCCTGTCCATTTAGATACAACTTCGGCAATTTCTTCTTCACCTACTCTATTGCGTAACAAGGTAAACTCTTGCATCTCTGCTTGAGTGGCCATATCAAGTTGTTTTTCTAAAGCAGGAATTTTGCCGTACTGCAATTCAGACATTTTATCGACGTCATTATTACGGGTTGCAAACTCCAGTTCCATCCGTGCTTTTTCTAAGCTTTCTTTAATATGTTGGCTGCCGTGTAGGGCTGCTTTTTCTGATTTCCATACTTCTTCAAGATCAGTATATTCGCGCGCCAATTTTTTCATTTCGGTTTCAAGTGTGTCTAGGCGTTTTTTAGAGGCCTCGTCCGATTCTTTTTGCAAGGCAACACGTTCAATTTTAAGTTGAATTAAACGACGTTCCATCCGATCTAAAGATTCAGGTTTGGAATCAATTTCCATTCGAATTCGACTAGCGGCTTCATCAATCAAGTCGATGGCTTTATCTGGCAACATCCGATCCGTAATATAACGATGTGACAATGTTGCTGCCGCGACGATCGCAGGGTCTGTTATATCAACCCCATGATGCACTTCATAACGCTCACTCAATCCACGCAAAATAGCGATAGTATCTTCAACCGAAGGTTCACCCACTTGCACTTTCTGGAAACGACGTTCTAAAGCAGCATCTTTCTCAACATATTGGCGATATTCATCTAAAGTAGTCGCTCCGATACAGTGAAGTTCGCCACGCGCCAAAGCAGGTTTCAACATATTTCCTGCATCCATTGCACCTTCGGCTTTACCTGCACCAACCATGGTGTGGATCTCATCTATAAACAAGATGATTTGGCCTTCCTGTTTGGATAAATCATTTAATACGGCTTTTAAACGTTCTTCAAATTCACCACGGTATTTAGCGCCGGCAATTAAAGCGCCCATGTCCAGTGACAATAAACGTTTATGTTTCATACCTTCCGGCACTTCACCATTAATGATCCGTTGTGCCAAACCTTCTGCTATCGCGGTTTTACCGACACCTGGTTCACCTATCAATACCGGATTATTTTTGGTACGTCGTTGCAATACTTGAATGGTGCGACGAATTTCATCATCACGACCTATTACAGGATCTAACTTACCTTTTTCAGCACGTTCAGTAAGATCAATTGTATATTTCTCAAGCGCTTGACGCTGCTCTTCGGCATTTGGATCGGTCACTTTTTCGCCCCCACGAATTTTTTCAATTGTTGCTTCTATCTTGGCCTTATTACCACCATGCTGACGTAATAAATCGCCCATTTGCTGTTTATCATCTACCACAGCTAACACAAACAATTCGCTAGAAATATATTGATCTTGACGTTGTTGGGCTAATTTATCGGTTTGATTGAGTAGGCGATTTAGATCTTGTGATATATGAAGATCACCTGAACCACCTTCAACATGCGCCATCCGTGCTAATAGGCTTTCCAAGTCAGCTTGATAGGCTGTAACGTTAACGCCGCTATTCATTAATAGTGGTTTAACTGTACCTGATTGTTGCTGCAACAAGGCCAACATCAAATGACTTGCTTCAATAAATTGATGATCACGCCCTACAGCCATACTTTGAGCAGCGGCCAGTGCTTCTTGAAATTTACTCGTTAACTTATCAATTTGCATCAAATGTACCCCTAAATAATCATTTACTTAAATACTAGGTGGGGTAGCAAAATTCATAAATCAAGTATCCATAAGATATTTAAGGAAATTAACTCTGATTTATATTTGCTGTTTCAATAAAACTTGCGACCCTAGCAATACACTCATCCATTGTTTGATCATTACACACTACTATTTGACCAAGTGTTAATTGAACATGACTGGGAATAAAGGGCGCTAAAACAATATGACCCTGTCCAGATACACCATCAATCCTAACCGGATATATAGGCACATTTGTCCAAGCGGCAAGTCGTGCAAAGCCAGCTTTTAATTTCTTAGGCGGGTCGCTATCAAGGTGAATTTTGCCATGCGGAAAAAGTGCGATAACCTCGCCTGCTTGTAATGCTCTTAATGCTTGTCGCAAGGCTAGTTCAGGATTACCCGAGCGATCAACGGGGATACAACCTGCCGCTTTGAATAACCAATGTAAAACAGGTCGCTCATATTCTTCGCGCGCAATCAGAAATCGTAGAGGCCGTTTAGATGCGGCTATCAGCAAAAACGG
>JBFIJJ010000211.1:0-4154 GCA_041600795.1 Methylophagaceae bacterium
TAAATTAGTCGAATTATCTATTATAGATGGCTCAGTGTTATGGGAAAAAAGCGTCGCTGTACCACGAGGTAGAACAGAGCTAGACCGTTTAGTTGATATTGATGCTGATCCTGTTGTTGTTAACGATTTAATATATGTCGTGGCATTTCATGGACGTGTGGCAGCAATAAGAGTTGATACGGGTGATATTGTTTGGGCAAGAGATATGTCATCTCGAGTGGGACTTGATGTTGACCAATTCAACGCTGTCTATGTTACCGATGATGATGACAATGTTTGGGCTGTACAAGATGGTTCAGGTGATGGGCTTTGGAGACAAACACGTCTGATTCGTCGTAAATTAACGGCACCAGTTATTGTGGCAAGCAATGTTATCGTTGGTGATCTAGAAGGCTATGTTCATTGGCTTTCTCGCAATGATGGACGATTTGTAAGTCGATTAAAAATAGCTGATTCAGCAATTCGAAGTAAACCTGTTGTTAAAAATGACATTGTGTATGTGATAGCAAACGATGGCACATTAACAGCGTTGAGAGTCCAATAAATAGATGAAACCCATTATTGCTTTAGTTGGACGACCCAATGTCGGGAAATCAACATTATTTAATCGATTAACGCGTAGTAGAGATGCTTTAGTTGCTGATTTTTCAGGACTGACTAGAGATCGTATCTATGGTACTGTCAATAGTGATGACTGTTCATTCATACTTATTGATACTGGCGGTTTAACAGAACAATCTGACGATATGTCGGACTTAATGCGTAAACAAGCTAAACTCGCTATTGAAGAATCTGATCTTATTTTCTTTTTAGTCGATGGTCGTGCTGGTTTGACTGCAGCCGATCAAATTATTGCTAAAGATCTCCGTAATGTTGATAAACCTATTTTATTGATCGTGAATAAAAGTGAAGGTGAACAGCGAGAAATTATTGCTTCTGAATTTTATGCATTAGGTTTTGGTGAACCACAGGTTATTTCTGCTTCTCAGGGGCGCGGCATCACGAATTTAATGGATGACCTGAAAAAAATGCTCCCTAGTGTGGAAGTAACAGAAGAAGAGGCTATTCCAGAAGATACCTCTCATGTGATTCGACTAGCTGTGTTGGGGCGGCCCAATGTCGGTAAATCCACACTTATAAATCGAATTTTAGGTGAAGAACGTGTTGTTGCTTTTGATGAGCCAGGGACAACGCGCGATAGTATTCATATTCCTTTTGAAAAAGATGGAACAGAGTATATTTTGATTGATACGGCTGGTGTACGCCGACGCTCAAAAGTGTCTGAAATGTTAGAAAAATTCAGTATCGTCAAAACATTACAAGCATTAGAAGATGCGAATGTCGTGATATTAGTTTTGGATGCGCATGAAGGTATTGTTGAACAAGATCTTCATCTTGCAGGCTTGATCATCCAAAGTGGTCGTGCCGTGGTCATTGCTGTAAATAAATGGGACGGATTAGACAAATCTGAACGTGAATGGGTTGCAACCAATATCGAACGTAGATTGCCGTTCTTAAATTTTGCACAAACGCATTTTATTTCGGCCTTACATGGTAGTGGTGTTGGTTTACTATTTAAATCAGTTAAACAAGCATACAACTCAGCGATGGCACAATTACCAACACCTAGATTGACCCGGGTGTTAGAAGATGCGGTATCGGATCATCCGCCACCACTTATTCACGGTCGACGAATCAAATTCCGTTATGCGCATCTCGGCGGCAAAAATCCACCACGGATTATTATTCATGGTAATCAAACGGAAGCGACGCCAAATAGCTATCGACGATATTTAGAAAATACATTCCGGGAAGTGCTTAAACTTCATGGTACGCCGATCATGGTTGAATTTAAGCAAGGTGATAACCCGTTTAAAGATCGAAAAAACAAATTGACTGATCGTCAAGTTGAGAAGCGTCAGCGAATGATTAAGCGCTCAAAATAAGATGCCTTCATCATCTCCCATCAGATCTTCAAGGCTATTTAAATGACCACGAATTTTTTCTCGATTAGATAATTTTTCTCGTGCGGCCATTGGTAAGTCGGTAAACAGAATCACTTTTTTATCAATTAACGTATTAATGAGATCTTCTAAAACCCGCACCAGTGCGACATCAGACGTAGATAGGGCAGCTTGTACATCTTTTTTGCTAGCAGAGTTAACCAGAAACTGTGTGAGCTCTGGAGAATCAATGGCTAAAAACTCTTGGGCATTGCTTTGTAGTGTTTCGTGCGCAGCAATGATTTGTCCCTGACTATTGCGTTCAACATATGCCATATTATGTTTCCTTATTTGGGTTTCCGGCGACATTAACATAATCCTGATAAAGCATGGAAGTATTAATGAGTAGGGCTTTACAGAAATGGAAAAAACTGTGACACTCTGCACACTTAATTTTGATGTAGTAGTATATGGAATCTAATTACGACAGAGTGCAGGAAGATTTGCCTCAATGGAAGGCGGCAGATAACCAAAACACAGTAGATGACCCTTTATTAGGCTGTCTAGAACTTCTTGCCAAAATTTTGCATAAACCTCATAGTGGTCAGTCACTTATAGCGGGTTTACCCTTGGTCAACAACAAACTAACACCCAAGCTATTCTCGCGTGCAGCAGAACGTGCAGGACTGTCATCCAAAGTTGTTTACCGACCTTTAAGAAAAATCTCTAATTTAGTTTTACCAGCGGTGTTATTGCTTGAAAATAGTATGGCTTGTGTCGTACTTAAATTTAACCGTAAAACAGCACTGGTTATTTTTCCTGAAACAGGTGAAGGTGAAACAGAAGTTCCATTGAAAGAGTTGATGGAGCAATACTCGGGCTATGCCATTTTTGTTAAACCGGTTCACCAATTTGACCAACGTACACAACATAGCGAAATACCCAGAACAAAACATTGGTTTTGGGGAACTATTCTACGTTTTTGGCCTATCTACGGTGAAGTATTCATAGCATCCATTTTGGTAAACAGCTTTGCATTAGCATCACCGCTCTTTGTTATGAATGTGTATGACCGAGTGGTGCCAAACCATGCGATTGAAACATTGTGGGTATTGGCGATAGGTGTTGGAACAGTATTTATATTCGATTTATTACTACGAACATTGCGTGGTTACTTTATCGATATGGCTGGTAAAAAAGCTGATGTTATTTTGTCAGCGACAATATTTGAAAAAGTAATGGGGGTTAAAATGGCCTCCCGTTCAAATTCTGTTGGTTCATTTGCAAATAATATGCATGAATTTGAATCTTTTCGAGAGTTTTTCACGTCAGCAACAATTACGACATTAATAGACTTTCCGTTTATGTTTCTATTTATTTTCGTGATTTGGTCTGTTGCTGGAGAGTTGGCCTATGTACCACTTGCTGTAATTCCTTTAGCAATTTTGGTCAGCCTGATTATTCAAATTCCCTTAGGTCGTACAATTAAGCATCTGTTCCAGCACTCTGGCCAAAAAAGTGCAACGCTGATAGAAACCTTAACTGGACTAGAAACAATTAAGAGTTTAGGTGCAGAATCGCCAATACAACGTAAATGGGAGCAAACCATAGGGTTTATCTCTAAATACAGCCAACGAGCTCGTATTCTTTCGTCTACAGCAGTAAATTTTACCTCATTCCTACAACAAATGGCCTCGGTCGCTGTTGTTGTGTTTGGTGTTTATAAAATCACCGAAGGTGATATTACAATGGGGGCTTTAATTGCCAGCACCATATTAACAGGACGTGCACTGGCTCCGATGGGGCAAGTAGCAGGCATATTGACACGCTATCACCAGTCTCGAGCAGCCTTGAGCTCACTCAATAATTTGATGAATTTACCTGTTGAACGTCCTAGTGGAAGAGAATTTCTACATCGTCCTGACTTTAAAGGTGGTATTGAGTTCAAAAATGTCAGCTTTCGATATCCGGAACAGCCTATGGACGCGTTGTCTGAAGTATCATTTTCAATTAAGCCTGGTGAAAAAGTAGCGTTTATAGGTCGGATTGGTTCAGGTAAAAGTACAATTGAGAAATTGGTGTTGGGACTTTACGAACCCGCTGATGGAGCAATTTTGCTAGATGGTACTGATATTCGGCAGATTGATCCGGTAGATTTACGCCGTAATGTCGGTTATGCACCTCAAGATGTTGTACTTTTCTTTGGAAGTA